>DASQFM010000025.1:0-9696 GCA_035633135.1 Candidatus Eiseniibacteriota bacterium | reverse complement strand
GGCAACGGTGAGATGAGGATCTGACCGGTCTCGGTCTGCCACCAGGTATCGACGATCGGGGCCTGGCCGCCGCCGATGTGCTCGCGGTACCACAGCCAGGCTTCGGGGTTGATCGGCTCACCGACCGACCCGAGCACGCGCAGTGTCGACAGGTCGTGTTTCGCCGGCCACGCCTCACCTTGCTTCATGAACGCCCGGATGGCGGTCGGGGCGCAGTACAGGATCGAGACCTTGTAGTCCTCGACGATCTGCCACCAGCGGTCCCAGGCCGGGGTATCGGGGGCGCCTTCGTAGATGATCGAGGTCGTGGCGTTGGCGAGGGGCCCGTAGACGATGTAGGAGTGGCCCGTCACCCAGCCGATGTCGGCGGCACACCAGTACACGTCGTCGGGCTTGATGTCGAAGATCATCTCGTGGGTGAAGCTCGTGCCCAGCAGGTAGCCCGCGGTGGCGTGGAGGATGCCCTTCGGCTTGGCGGTGGTCCCGGACGTGTAGAGCAGGTACAGCATGTGCTCCGAGTCGACCGCCACCGGCGGGCAGTCCTCGGACTGGCGGTCGACGATGTCGTGCCACCACACGTCGCGGCGGGGAACCATGTGGACGCCGTCGCCGAAGCGATCGACGACGATCACGTGCTCGATCGTCGGGGTGTCCACGACGGCCTCGTCGGCGTGGTGCTTCAGCCCGACCTTCTTGCCGCGTCGCCAGCCGCCGTCGGCGGTGATCATGACCTTCGCCCCGCAGTCGTTGATCCGGCCGCTCAACGCCTCGGCGGAGAACCCGCCGAAGACGACGGTGTGCGGCGCGCCGATCCGGGCGCAGGCCAGCATGGCGATCGGCAGCTCCGGGATCATCGGCATGTAGATCGCAACCCGATCGCCGGTCTCCACGCCCAGCTCGAGCAGGGCGTTGGCGGTCTTGCTGACCTCGCGCAGCAGGTCCCGGTAGGTCAGCGTCCGGCTGTCACCCGGCTCGCCGATCCAGTGGTAGGCAACCTTCTCGCCGAGGCCACGCTCGACGTGCCGGTCGAGGCAGTTGTAGGCGACGTTGAGCTGGCCACCGACGAACCACTTGGCGAACGGCAGCTCCCACTCGAGCGTCGTCTCGAAGGGTGTCGTCCAATCGAGACGCTCGCGGGCGTGCCGTTCCCAGAAGGCGACGTAATCGCGCTCGGCTTCCTCGTAGATCCCCGGCTGGGCGTTGGCCTGGGCGGCAAATGCGGGGTCCGGCGGGAACTTCCGCTCCTCGAGGAGCAGGTTCTCGATTGCCGGCCCGCTCTCGGCCTGGGGCTCGACGCTCAACGGTCCCTCCCGGTTGCCGAAGTGGTCCGCCCAATTCTACGCGGCCGCTCGGGCGCAACCGATCGGCCGGGCCCGGGTTTGAGCGCGCGGGCCACCGAAACGTCTCCACCTCTCAGGACCCGAGCTCACTTGCGCGCCGGCGCCGGTCTACTCCGAGCCGACGGTCAGCTCGTCGTCGGTTGGGCCATCCGTCGGCGGGCCCGCCGCTGTCCCCGCCGGAGCACCGGCGGACTCGCGAACAAGGACCACGCGCTGCGGGCGTGGCAGCTCGATGCCGTGCTCCCGGAAGGCGGCCAGGAGGCGGCGGCGGAGCTCGCCCGCGGCTTCCCACTGGTCGGGGGCCCGGACGGTGCCCAGGATCTTCAGGGTGACGCCTGCCTCGCCGATCGCGGACACCCGGGCCACTTTCGGCGTTTCGAGGATCCGCCGCTTCCAGGCCGGGTCCTCCGCCATCTCGCGACCGACCCGGTCGACCACCTCGATCGCCCTGTCCACATCGGTTCCATGGGCAAGGGTCACGTCCTGGTTGATGCCCGCCCAGACGCGGGTGAGGTTGCTGGCGACCTTGATCTCGCCATTCGGGACGGAGTGCACGACGCCGTCGAGGTCGCGCAGCGTCGTCCGTCGCAGGCTGAAGTCCTCGACCGTGCCGGAAACTCCCGCGATCCGGACGACGTCACCCTTGCTGAACTGGTTCTCGACGAGGATGAGCGCCCCGTTGAGGTAATCGCGCACGAACTGCTGGGCACCGAAGCCGACGGCGATGCCGACGATCCCGAGGCCGGCGATGGCCGGCCCGATGTCGAGATCGAAGCCGCGCAGGATCATCAGCCCGGCGATGATCACGATGAAGAAGCGGAGGACGTTGCCGGCGAGCTGGTCGAGCGTGTCGATCCGTTTTGCGACCTCGACCGCCGACAGCTCCTGCGCCGTCCCCTCGGTTGCCTCGCGATCCATCAGCGTCTTGACCACGCCGTGGACGAACAGCTGGGACAGGCGGACCAGCAGGACGCGGGGGCCCTGCTCGGTCAGGATCGGCGCGATCGTCAGCCAGGGCTCGGTGGAGGCATCCGGCATCGGACGAGGCTAGCCGACGGGGACGCGCGTTCGGGCCGTCAGGGCCGCGTCGAGCGACTCGGCGAAGATCGAGACGATCCGGTCGACGACGTCCTCGCGGGCGTGAGCTTCGCAGAAGAACCAGGGCTCCCGCGAGTCCGGCTCGGGCATCGCCCCGCGGTCGTGCATGGCGTTTGCCACGGCGTCGTAGAGCTCATGGTCGGAGGTGGCCCAGTCGCGGTACTCGGTCGGCGCCCGGTCCGTGAACATGATCCCGAACATCGCCGGGTGACCCGTGAAGACGAACGGCAGGCCGCGAGCGGTGATCACCTGCTCGAGGCCCACCTGGACCTCGCGGCCGACTCGATGGACCGTCTCGAGCGCGTCCGTGTCGCGCAGGATCTTCAGGGTCGCGACCGCCGCGGCGGCGGCAACGCGGTTGCCGGCGTAGGTCCCGCCGTGGCTGACCTTGTCGGGCAGGACGGCCATGACGTCCTCGGTCCCACCGAACGCGGCCGCGGGATAGCCGTTGCCCATTGCCTTGGCATACGTCGCCAGATCCGGGGTGATGCCGAAGAACTCGGCCGCGCCGCCGCGAGCCAGGCGAAAGCCGGTCTTGACCTCGTCGAAGATCAGCAGCGAGCCGAATTCGCGGGTGAGCGCCCGCATCTCCTCGTGGAAGCCCGGTCGGGGCAGGATCGCCTGGGCGTTGCCGAGCACGGGCTCGACGATCACCGCCGCGATGTCGTGGCCATCGCGCTCGAAGATGCGGCGCAGCACGTCCATCTCGTTGAAGCGCGCCGGGATGACCGTCCGGGTGATGGCCTCCGGGATGCCCCGGCCCCAGGCCAGCGCGACGGGGTTGTCGGCGCTGCCGAGGTCGCTCATCTCGTTGGGCGTGACCGAGATCAGGGCGTAGTCATGCACGCCGTGGTACTGGCCTTCGAACTTCACGATCTTCGTCCGGCCCGTGTACGCCCGGGCGATCCGCATGGCGTGCATTGTCGCCTCGGTTCCGGAGACGGTCATGCGGGCCTTGTTGACCCAGCCGGTCAGCTCCTTGACGAGCTCGATGGCCTCGACCTCGTCCTCCGAGGTCAGCGAAAAGCTGACCCCGCGGCGCATTCGCTCGTTGACGTAGTCGTCCACCCGCTCGTCGGCGTGACCCAGGATGTTCGGGCCGTAGCCCATCCGCAGGTCGATGTACTCGTTGCCGTCGAGGTCCCAGACCCGGCCGCCCTTGCCACGGTCGACGTAGATCGTGCGGTCGCCCCAGGCCCGGAAGTTCGAGTTCGTGCCGCCCGGCAGCGATCGCAGCGCGCGCCGGTACAGCTCGTCCTGGCGGGTCCTGATGCGGGTCATGGCGTGCGCTCCTCAGACGGGCTGGGCGACCCAGTTGGGCAGCTCGCGGGCCAGCGTCACGAGTGGCAGCGCGCCATGCCCGAGCAGCTGGTCGTGGAATTCGCGGAGGTCGAACCGGGAGCCGTCGCGGTCACTGATCTCCCGACGCAAGCGCTCGATCTCGCGCTGGCCGACCTTGTAGGTGAGGGCCTGCGCGGGCCAGCAGATATAGCGGTCCGTCTCGACGACGGCGTCGGTCTCGGTGAGGCCGGCCTCGAGCAGCTGGTTGATCGACTGGCGGCGCGTCCACTGCAGCGCGTGGAGGCCGGTGTCGACGACCAGGCGGGCGGCCCGCCAGGCCTGCATGTCGAGCATGCTGAACCGCTCCTCCTCGTCGCGGTAGAGCCCCATCTCATCGGCCAGCCGTTCGGAGTACAGGCCCCAGCCTTCGACGTAGGCACCGCCGGCGAGACGGGACCCGAACCGCCGGAACCGGTTCAGGTCGGTGTTCTCGGTCTCCAGCGAGATCTGGAAGTGGTGGCCGGGGACGGCTTCGTGGTAGGTGATCGAGGCGAGGCGCGCATAGGTCCGCGACGGGAGGTCGTAGGCATTCACGTAGTAGGTGCCCGGACGGCTGCCGTCGGCTGACGGCGGGAAGTAATACGCCGGCGGTGCGTCGGCTTCCTTGTACTCCTCGACCGGCATGACCCGACAGGAGGCCTGGGGCGTCCGCCGGAACATCGACGGGGCCGCGGCGAACGCCCGCTCGATGTCGTCCATGGCCCGGCCGACGATCGCGTCGCGGGTCGGCGGGATGTTGGCCGGGTCGGTCGCGATCGCGGCCCGGTAGGCCTTCGTGTCGTCGCCGTAGCCGGCCGCCCGCGAGATGGCCCGCCGCTCGCGCTCGATGTCCTCCAGGTCGTGGAGGCCGCTGCGGTGGATCTCCCGGGGATCGAGCTGGAGCGTCGTCCAGTGCAGGATCTGGGTCCGGTAGATCTGCTCGCCGTTGGGCGCACACCAGATGCCCTGCTGCTTCCGCGTCGCCGCCAGATAGTCGCCCCGAAGGGCGTCCAGGAACGCGGCGTCGGCGGGATACACCTCGTCGCGTACGGTCGCACGGACGGCCTCCCGGTCGGCCTCGGAGGCGACCCGGACCATGGCCGGCACCACGGCCTGGTCGATCGGAATCGAGAGCATCCGCTCGAGCTGGGCGATGGTGCGCTCCGCGACGATCCGCGGCGCGGTCAGGCCGCTCGCCTGCGCCTCGCGCAGGAGCTCGATGTTGGCGGCCATGTAGGCGGGATAGGCGTGCAACCGGGCGACGAACTGCTCGAGGCGCTCCGGGGTGTCCGCGCTCTGGAACTGGCACAGCTGTGGCAGGAGGGTCTGCGGACCACCCATCTGGTCGACGACCTGGAGGGTGTCGAGACGCTGGTCGTCCTCGACGAGGTGCAGCTCGCCGATGACCCGGAGCATGTCCCGGGTGATGCGGTCCTCGACCCCGAGGCCGTCATCCGGAATCGAGGTCGCGGTGGCGACCATGTCCTCCGCCCATCGCCGCGCCCTGGCCCGGCCCTCGGGCCCCGGGTCCGGGAGGCGGTCGTCGTAGCGGGTGTCGCCGTTCAGCGTGGCGCTCAGCGGGCTGATCTGGAGGAACCGCTCCCAGAAGCCGTCGGCCATCGCGTTGACGTCAGGAGCCGGGCGGCCACCCAGCGCCGGCCCATCGGGCGAGGACTGATTCACAAGGATCCTCCACGGATCGCCGGCGCGCGGCAGCCGGGCGGGGAACGGTGGGGCTTAGCGTACCGCCTCGGGCCGCTCGAACAGGCCCATCTGCTCGCCGCGGCGATCGATCGGCGGCTCCAGCCCGAGGTACGGCTCCAGCGAGACGAGATCGAACGGGTCGCGTGCCAGCCACGACCGCAGGTGCGGCCACAGGATGATGTGCCAGTTGCCGGCCTCGATGGCGTTCCGCAGGATCGGCGACGAATCGAGCTTGTGGCGAGCCAGCTCGGTCCGCTCCGGCGCCAGGGCGAGGATCCTGACGAGCCCGTCGCTGGACGGGATGCGGGCATGGCGACGCAGCAGCACATCGCCCAGCATCGCCGTCCATTCGACCTCGAACATGAACGCGCCGCGGCCGCGGAGATACCAGATGCAGTCCACGTTCTCGAGGTCCTCGGCCGGAGCCCGGGCGATGGACGGCAGCCACGCCTCGCGCTCGCGAGGATCGAGGTACTGGTCGAGCGTCCGCTGGCCAATGCGCCGTTCCTGCTCGCGGCGCCCGAGCGAGACCGTCATTCCCAGCCGGTGACCGGCGTTGGCCAGCAGCGCGAGCAGCTCGGTGTGCTCGGCGGTTCGGAGCCGGAGGTCCTCCCCGGTCACGAGCCGATCGTGCGTCGAGGTGCTGCTGCGATAGCTCGCCAGGCAGGCCCGAACCAGCGCTTCGTCGGGCAGGTCGTGGCCGATGAACAACGCCGCGATGCGCTCGAAGAAGGCGCCCTCGTCGATAGGGCCGGCCGTCGAGAGGAGGCTGTAGACGGCCCACTCGACGCGATCCGCCAGGGGCACCGCGGCCGACTCGAGGTCGCTCCGCTCGGCCAGCCACCAGCGGTCGGGCTCGATCTCGAGCACCCGGCGCTGGGTGGGCCGGCTCAGCTCTTCGCGGACCAGGGCCAGGACCTGCTCGACCGGATCGGCGCGCTCAATCGGGGCCGTGACCGCCAGGCCGGGCAACACGTCCGCGAGACCGACGGGCCGGTCGGCGGCCGCGGCGCCCGCGGGACCGGCGGTGGAAGCGCCAGCCGACGCGTAGGCGGCCCCGGTCGCGGCCTCGCCGCGCGCCGCCGCCGCCCTGGCCGAGAGGCGCGCCCGCACGGTGGACCTGGTGGCGTCGGTGCCCCCGCCCGCCGCGGCGTCGCTGCCGTCCGGGGCGCGGTCGGGGCTGCGCGGCGCAGCCTCGGCGGCGACAAGGCGTCGAAGCTGTCCGGAACGATCGAGGCCGACGAGGATCTCGCCGAGAAGGCGCTCATAGCGGGCCGGCTCACCGCGCGCCCGCAGGACCTCAACCGCCGTTTCGGTGATCGAGCGGGCCGCCTCGGTCGCCGAGAACGGGCGGGCGTCGATGCGCTCCGCCGGCGCGAACAGGCCGGGGCCCGGGACCAGGTCGGGATCGCCTGAACCGCGGGGGTCGCCGCGCAGGAGGACGTTGCTCCGCGTCCGCGCGCCGGGTGGCATGACCCCGCCGGGCGGGACCAGCTCGACGATCCCGCCACCGTCCTCGTCGGGCTCGGCCAGCCGGGCGTCGAGGAGGCGATAGCCGGCACCGACGCCCCCGAGCGCCGCCGCGACCAGCGCTTCGGGGCCGCCGTTCTCGAGCAGCAGCACCGCCCGCCCGTCCCGGGCCATGTGCGGCGCGGCCACCTCGAGGGAACGCCGGAGCGTCGCGGCCTGCCACGACCACGGCGCCCGGATCGCCGGTCCCAGCAGCGGCTCGAGCGGCAGCAGCGACGCCGCCTCACGGCCGATGGCCCAGCAGGTGCCGTGGTAGGCCGCTCCCAGCCGCTCCTGGCTGAAGCGGGCCGGCGGCTGGGACAGGATCAGGCGGATCTTGGGCCGCGCCGGGCTGCGCGAGCCGGGTTCCCGTCCCTGGTCGCGCGCCTCGGCCGCGAACGTCTCGAGGGCCGATGGCGTCATGGTCCGGATAACGGCCGTCGCGGGCCCTTCCTTGAGGCTCCGCAGGTCCGTCCCAAGCCGCGCCTCGAGCGGGCCGATCGCGCCGCTCTCGAGCCGCTGGACGAAGGCTCGCACCGTCCGGAAGGCATCCTCGAAGGCGAGCCACGGGTTCCGCTCGCGCCACGGATCGGGCACCGGCGTGCGAACCGTGCCGCCGGCGATCCGGAGGGAAGGTAGGCCCCTCGAGCCGCCCAGCCGGCTGGCGGGCAGGACCGCGTGCAGGAACGCCAGTCGCAGGGCGCCCTCCACCGGCGCGGCGCGGAGGTCGCCTTCCACCCGGTCGAGGATGGCCGACAACCCAACCAGCTGGCGATCGGTGTGGAGATTGAGGATCGCCTCCACGAGCGGATCGCCGCCGCGTGGCATCGGGAAGCGCTCCCGGAGCTTGCGCCGCAGCGGGGCGGCGCCGATGTCCCGCCGAGCGCGGGCGAAGTCGTCCTCGTCGGGCGGCGCATTGCGGACCTCCGGACCGCCCTGCTGGGCGCGGCAGACGGGGCAGCGGTACTGCTTCCGGATCAGGGTCGCCGGCTCGCCATCGGACGCCAGCGGAGCCCGCCGGATGCCACCGCCATCGTGGCTCCGGATGCCGGCCCGCGGTTCGTCGATGTCGCCGTCGATCGGCTCCCCATCGGCGTCCTCGCCCCGGCTCGACCAGGTGAACTCGTCGGCGGTGACCACCCGCCCGCAGGTCGCGCAGCGGGTCGAGAAGAGCTCGCCGATCGCCAGCTTGAGGCTGGTCTCGCCCCGTGGCGATGCCGACAGCGCGGAGAACGCGGCGTCGATGTGGCGGAGGTCAGGTGGCCGGAGGACGACCTCGGCGAGGAGCCTCGTGAGCGGGCTCGTCTCCAGGCTGAAGGCGCGCCGCTGGCGATCGACCGCCGCCCGGGCGATCCAGCCGCCCCGGCCGTGGAGGTCGGCCACGATGTCGCCGGGCGCCGAGTTCGCCTCGAGGCGGGCAGCGGCGAGATCGGGCGGCGGCGGCGCCGAGAGCCGTTCGAAAGCGGGGAGAGTGAAGCCCGGCTCGGCGCGAGCCAGGATCTGTCGGACAGCCATGGGCCTGCGATTGTCGCAGACGGAGTCGAACCAGTACGCTCCCAAGATGAACAGTCACGAATTCCTCGCTGCCCACGCGCCGGCGCCGACCGTCACGCCGGCCCCCACGGTCGTCCACGCCCGTGCCGCCCTGGAGAGCGCGGGACGGGATCTCGCCGCCATCGCCGACCCTGGTCTCGAGCGGCCCTGGCGCTGGCGCGACCACGACGTCGACGTCAGGTACGGCCTCTTCCGGACCCTCGAATCGGTCGAGCAGGCGGCCGCGGACGTCGCGGCCATCCTGGCGGCCACGGGAGCGAACCGATCGGCCGCGGCGCTGCGCATCGCCCCGAGCACCGTCGCCCGCTGGACGTTGCACGGCCGGCTCGTCGGTCTCGACGACGGATGGCTCGATCGGGTCGGAAAGGAGGGCGAGTGGACGGTCCGCGAGACGCTCGCCCATATCGTCGGAGGCCAGCGAGGTTACGTGGCCTACAACGCCTGGTACTGGAGGCGCTCCAGCGACGACCGACCGACCGACGCCGAGCGCGCGGCGCTGGACGCCGAGGCCGGCCTGCCCGAGGAGGCCGAGGAAGGTATGGGCACGCTCGGCGAGATCCGCGCGCGGCTCGATGAGACGTTCGACGAGGGCGCTGCGTACCTCGGCGGCATCCCGGACGCGGATCTCCGGCATCGCGCCTGGTGGTCGGGGATCCCGGTGGACCTGGAATTCCGGCTGGGACGCCTGTCATCGCACACGATCGAGCACACGATCCAGGTCGACAAGACGCTCAGCTGGCTCGATCGACAGCCGAGCGAGGCGCAACGGATCGTCGGCGACGTGTACACCGCATGGGGTCGCCTCGAGGCGTTGGTCTTCCCGATCGAGCCGGCAACGCTGTCGAGCAAGGACGCCACCGGCCGGTCAGTCGAGACGGTCCTGGCCGGCCTCGCCACGCAGATCGTCGCCGACGCGAAGACCGCTAGGGCCGCGTCGGAGGCCTAAGACGCTCGAAGGCGACCGCGGAGCGCAGTCAGCGGTCGCTACGCGTCTTCGAGTTCGTCGGGCTCCTCGACGAACGCCTCGTCGGTCGTGTCCTCGGGCGGCAGGACCCGATCGAGATCCGAGATCTCCTCGTCCTCGATGTCGTCCTCGAGGTCCTCCTCGAGATCCTCGTCCTCGCGCAGCAGGGTGCCCTTCGTGTACGGCCGCAGGTCGGTCGACTTGGCG
>DASQFM010000024.1:0-3331 GCA_035633135.1 Candidatus Eiseniibacteriota bacterium | reverse complement strand
CCAGCTCATCCGGGGCTTTGGGCCACGCTGGGGCGTGATCCTCGGGATCTGCGTCGTCCTGTTCGTTTTCGGCTTCCTCACCTGGGCGGCGGCGGGCAAGTCGATGAGCCTGATCGGCCTCCTCCAGACGACAGTCCAGCGCGCAGTCCCGATCACCTTCGGAGCCCTCTCGGGCGTGCTCTGCGAGCGGGCCGGCGTCGTCAACATTGCGATCGAGGGGATGCTCCTGGCGGGTGCATTTACCGGGGCCGTGGTCGGCAGCGCGACCGACAACATCCTCCTCGGGCTCGGTGCGGCGGCGGTCGTCGGCGGGCTGCTCGCGCTCGTGCTCGCCATCCTGGCGATCCGCTATCTCGTCGACCAGATCATCGCCGGTACCGTCATCAACATCTTCTCGGTCGGCATCACGAGCTTCATTGCGACAAGGGTGCTCCAGGTCAACCCCGGCCTGAACACGCCAGATCGCTTCAGCCCGATGGCGATTCCCATCCTGTCCGACATCCCGATCATCGGCCCGATGTTCTTCAACGGCAACCTCTTCCTGTACCTCCTGTTCATCCTCATCGGGCTCATCCACTACGGGCTCTTCTACACGCGCTGGGGCCTGCGGGTTCGGGCCGTCGGCGAGCATCCGCGGGCAGCCGACACGGTCGGGATCAACGTCCTCCGAACGCGCTACCAGAACGTCATCCTGGGAGGCATCGTGGCCGGCATTGGCGGCGCCTATTTCACGCTCGGATCGACAGGCAACTTCGAGCGCGACATGACCGCGGGCCGCGGGTTCATCGGCCTCGCGGCCATGATCTTCGGGGCCTGGACGCCGATCGGCGCCTTCCTGGCGAGTCTTGTCTTCGGCTTCGCAGACGCGCTCCAGGCACGGCTCTCTATCCTCAATGTCGCCATCCCGTCCGAGTTCCTGCTGATGGTTCCGTACGTTGTGACGATCCTCGTCGTGGCTGGCCTGGTTGGGCGCGTCCGGGCACCGGCAGCCGACGGCCGGCCATACGACAAGGGCTGACAGGCGTCGACGCGATCTGGCGGCGCAGCCGTGACCTGCCGCCGGGTCGCTGCCGTGGTGGCCCTCGTCCTCCTCGGCGGCACGATCGTGGCCTGCGACAGGGAGACTGGGAGCGTGCGCGAAGTGCTTCGATACGTCGCGCTCGGCGACTCGTACACGATCGGGACATCGGTTTCCGAGGCCGAGCGATGGCCCGATCAGGTGGTGGCCCGCCTCGCGGCGCTTGACCACGAACTCGGCAGCAGCGATGGTCGATTCGGCCTGGAGCTCCTCGCGAACCTGGGCGTCAACGGATTCACGTCGGCCGACCTGATCGGTGTCGAGCTGCCGCAGCTGGATGCCCTTCGGCCCGAGTTCATGACGCTGCTCATCGGCGTCAACGATGTGGTCCAGGGAGTGCCCGACGCGACATATCGCCGAAACGTGGAGCGGATCCTCGACGACATCGTGCGGCGAGTGGGCTCCGGGCGCGTCCTCGTGGTGACCACGCCGGACTACACGGTCACGCCTGCTGGGGCGAGCTTTGGCGATCCCGCCCAGCAGGCGGCCGGGATCAGGGCCAACAACGCGATCCTGATCACGGCGGCGGAGGCTCGCGGGTTACGCGTAGTGGACATCTACGAGGTCTCGCAGGGCGCGGCCACGGACCGCGCCCTGGTGGCGAGCGACGGGCTCCACCCCAGCGGCCAACAGTACGGCCTGTGGGTGGACCGCATCCTGCCGGCGGTCGAGGAGCTCCTCACGCGGTAACGGGCGTGTGCGCTGCCGCGGTGGCGCGCCGCCTTCGCTGCGGCGCTGACTCGCCGTCGCGGCGCCGCGCTGCTGGAGGCCCCGGGCCTCGGGCTCCGGGCGCTGCCGCTACGGCAGGGTGATCTCGATGAGTCCCGGTTCCTTTGCCGGATCGCCCACCTGGAGCGTGACGGCCTTGGCGTCGGCCGGGATCAGCCAGCCGACCCGGGTGTCGACCGCGGCACCTGGCCCGATGCTGCCGCCGTCGGGGGAGTTCCAGGGAGCCCGCGGCGCACCATCGACGATCAGCCGGAACTGGTCCTTGAACGTGCCTTCGACGCTGCCGGATTCCATGAGCATCCGGATGTCGAGGACGAGGAACAGCTCGTCGTCGTTGGCCCGCGCGCCCGTGTCGTAGTTCGGGAACTCGAGCGGGTTGTCGATGTACAGCCCCTCACCAAGCAGCGTGTAGACCAGCTGGCTGCTGTTGGTGATCCCGATTCCGGGGGCTTCGCCGGACAGCGAGAGCGTGACCGGGTAGTCCGGCTTGGGCTGGGCGCCGGTGAGCACCAGCGTCGCGATCCGGTCGGGCGCCTTGCCGATCGCCAGGGTTGCGCCATCGAGATCCGTACCGGGCTGGACCTCGAACGCCAGGAAGCCGTCCTCGGTGGCATTCGACGGCGGAGCGATGAAGGCCTCGCCGTCACCGAACAGGGGATCTGCCGCGATCGGCTTGCCGTCGGCAAGGACGAGGTTGAACAGCTCCGCTGAGAGTTCCGGGCGGCCCGCGGTCGGGTTCTGGCCGGACAGCAGCAGGAAGACGCGGGTCGACTCCGTCGGCTCGGGCGAGGCCTCGGCAGCGTAGTTCCGCGGGTCCTGGTTCGAGACGAAGCCGTCGGTGAGCGTGTACTCGACGTTGGCGAACGTGACGCTGTTCTTCGCCAGCCCGGGGATCGCTTCGTGGGTGAGGGCAAGCGCGGTCGGTGTCGGTTCGGCGGTTACCACCGGCGCGGCCGCCGTCGGTGCGACGGTCGCAGCCGGCGTTCCGCAGGCCCCGACGACCATGACGAGGCCGGCGCTCAGCGCTGCGGCGCGGATGATCGATTGGCGTGAATTCGCCGACATGGTTCCCCCGATTCCTCCCCCGACCTGAAACGACGCCGCCATCGTAGGACCGGCGGTCAAGGCGCGGATTGGATCGGCACCATTTCAGGCCCTGGCCCATACGATCTGCGGGAGGAAGGAGGCATTGCATGCCCCGCGTCGAAACCAGCACGCCGCCGAACACCCCGTCGCCGATCGGCCCCTACAACCACATCGCCAAGGTGGACAGGTTCATCACCATCGGCGGGACCGCAGGCGTCGATCCGGCGACAGGTCGGCTGGCCGGGCCGGACGTTCAGGCACAGACCCGCCAGATCCTCGACAGCTTCACGGTGATGCTGGAGTCGGTCGGTTCGGACCTGGCGCACGTCATGCACGTCAATGTCTTCCTGGCGCAGATGAGCGATTTCGAGGCGATGAACGCCGCCTACGTTGAGAAGATGGGCGACCACCGGCCGGCTCGCACGGTCATCGGCGTGA
>DASQFM010000023.1:0-2080 GCA_035633135.1 Candidatus Eiseniibacteriota bacterium | reverse complement strand
GTCGAGGGTCGGCGTCAGGGTGAGTTCCAGCCCCTGGCTCGGGACCCGCACCCGCCAGCCCGATGGGTAGACGGCGCCGGTCGTCGGGCTCGTCCAGCTTCCGCTCGACTCGGCCGTGAAGGCGTCCCGGTCGAGGTGCTCGGTCCGGCCGCCGGGCTCGACGAAGGTGCCGTAGACGAGCGAGGAGCTGCCGTCGGCCGTGCGCACCAGCGAGAGCGTCAGGTCTGAGCCGTCATCGAGGTTGACGGCGAACCAGTCCCAACCGCCGCCGCCGACCGAGATGAAGTCGCCCCACTGGTGATCGAACCAGGCGATTCCCGTGACGGGCACCGAGGCTCCGTCAAGCGACAGCGTTCCCGTGGCGGCCATCCGCGTCCGGGAGTAGTAGTAGGACCCGCCGGCGCCATCGAAGTCGATCCAGCCATCGTGGTCATGCAGCGCCGGCGGCTTTTGGGCCCCCAGGTCCAGGGTCAGGCCGAACGTGCCCCCGGCGGCCGTCGCTTCCTGCGGCGAAAGCGATGCCTCGATCCGATCGAAGCCGTCGCTGCCGGCGAGCTGCCATGGGCTCCGGGTCAGCGATTCGGGGATCGTCGGGTCCAGGCCGCTGATCGCAAGGTCGAAGCCGGCATCCTGCCCGCCGGCAACCGGTGATCGGTCGACGGTCGCTCCGATCTCGCTGCGCTGCGCGTACAGGAACCGATTGCCGGCCTCGTCGGTCAGGGCGAGGTGGGACGCCCAGCTGACCGGCAGGTCACCCCGCTCGGCGCGGAAGATCACCGCCTCGAACCCGAAATGCCGGCCGTCGTCCGCCACGAGATGGCCGGTGTAGTACCACCATTCCGTCAGCCGGTGATGCGGCCCGTCGTCGCGCGGTAGCTCGATCGGCACGGGATCCGGCGGCGGCGCCGCGGTCGCCGGGGCAGTCGGCGGCGGGGCGATGGCCAGCGGGGGGTTGGCCAGCAGGGGAGCGCCGCCGCAGGCGCCGAGCGTGAACAGGAACGCGCCCGCGAGGCCCGCCCAACCCCGTCGGCGGGTCGCGCCTGCCTGCGGCACGATCATGTCGCCGCCTCGGACTCGTCGAGGGTCGCCGCCGCGGGCGTCGCCAGCGCCGGCAGCCGGCGTTCCAGGGCGGCCGGCAGCCACCAGTTCCAGCGCCCGAGCAGGCCCATCGCGGCCGGCACGAGGAGCGCCCGCACGACCGTCGCGTCGAGGGCAACGGCGATGGCGATCCCAAGGCCCAGGGCCTTGATCAGGACGATGTCGGCAAAGGCAAAGGAGCCGGCGACAACCACGACGATGAGCGCTGCCGAGGTGACGATCCGGCCGCTGCGCTCCAGGCCGTGAGCGACGGCCGCGCGATTGTCGCCGGTGACGTCCCAGCTCTCGCGCATCCGGGTGAGCAGGAAGACTTCGTAGTCCATCGACAGCCCGAACAGGACGCAGAACAGGATCACGGGCTGGGTCGTCTCGACGAACCCGAGCGGCCTGGTCCCGAGGAGCGCGGAAAGGTTGCCGTCCTGGAAGATCCAGACGAGCGCCCCGAACGAGGCCACGATCGACAGGCTGTTCATCGCCAGCGCCTTGAGAGGCAGCAGGACCGATCGCAGGAGCAGGAACAGGACGAGGTAGGTCGTCACCAGGATGAAGGCGGCCGTCCTCGGGAAGTCGGCACCGATGCCGGCGACGACATCCTCGACATCGGCGGCCCCGCCGCCGACCAGTGCAGTCATGCCGCCGGGTGGCGCGAGCGCCCCGCCGGCGGTGCGCAGGTCGCGGACCAGCTCGCGGCCAGCGGCTTCGTTCGGCCCGAACCGCGTCGTCAGGGTGAACGTCGTGAGATCGCCCCGCGTGGTGGAATCCAGGGCCTGCTGAGCGAACCGATCCGGCGGTCCGGCGGCGTTGGCATACAGGAGCTGGTACTGCTCCAGGCGGAGGCGCGGGTCCAGGTCGACGAGGCTGTCGACGCGATCGATCCGCGGGTCGGCCGCCAGGCGCCGCGAATAGTCGTAGAGCTCGACGACGTTGGCAGGGCCGGTGGCAGGCCCGGCGGTGCGGATAGCCAGGACGATCGGGGCGAACG
>DASQFM010000022.1:0-2940 GCA_035633135.1 Candidatus Eiseniibacteriota bacterium | reverse complement strand
GGGGCCTTCGAAGGCGACTCCGTCACAGGCGGGCCGGTCACGGGCGGGCCCTTCACAGGCGGGCCCGATGCGGGTGGCACAGCGGCTGGCGTCGGGGCCGGGGCCGGAGCTGCTTCCGCGAGCGCCTCGGCAGTCGGGGGCGCCTCCGGGTCGGGCGTCGGGGCTGCCGCGGCGACCGTCTGCGGCATGCGCGCGCGCGAGGGGCGGTCCCCATCGGCGGGCGCAGAGCTGGCTGCTGCAAGGGGGCCGACGGCCGCCGGGTCGGGGAACAGGGCGAGCTCGAGCTGGAGCCGGAGGCCGCCGACCCCTGCCCTGGTCGGATCGATCGCCGCGAGTCGCCGTGCCACCGCGACCAGCGACGTGAGCGGGTGCGCGGCCACCGTCGGATGTGTCGCGAGGCCGACCATCGCGGCCCGGATGGCTTCAACGACCTGGTCGAGCAGGCCTCGCAGGTCGCGCCCTCGCTCCTCCATCGCATCGAGGAGGTGGACACCAGCGAGGACGTCGCCGCTGACCAGCGCATCGACGAAGCGGGCGACGGTTTCGCTATCGGCCAGGCCGAGCAGCTCCCGCACCTGGGCCTCATCGAGCCGTTCGACCGACGAGGACAGGAGCTGGTCGAGCATCGATTCGGCGTCGCGCATCCCGCCGGCCGCCAGGCGGGCGATGAGATGCACGGCCTCGGGCGTCGCCTCGCGGCCGTCGCCCTCGAGGATCCGGCGGAGCTTGCCTTCGATCTCGGTGGTGGTGAGGCGTCGAACGTCGAACCGCTGGAGGCGCGAGAGGATCGCGGCCGGGAAGTCCTGCGGCTGCGTCGAGGCGAACATGAAGGCCACGAACTCGGGCGGCTCCTCGAGCGACTTGAGGAGCGCGTTCCAGGCGTCCCTGGTGATCTGGTGCGCCTCGTCGAGGATGTAGACCTTGCGCCGCAGCTCGGTCGGGGCGTAGTTGATCCGCTCACGGAGCTCGCGGATGGCATCGATGCCGCGGTTCGACGCGGCGTCGATCTCGACGAGGTCCATCGTCCGGCCCTCGCGGATCGCAACGCACGACGGACAGGTGTCGCACGGGTCGCCGTCCTGGAGGTTCGTGCAGTTGAGCGCCTTGGCGAGGATCCGGGCGAGGGACGTCTTACCCGTGCCGCGCGGGCCCACGAAGAGGATCGCGTGCGCGACCCGGCCGGTTCGAACCGCGTTCCGGAGGGTCTCGACGACCGCTTCCTGGCCGACGATCTCGGCGAAGGTCTGGGCTCGCCAGCGGCGATAGATGGCCTGGTGGGGTGCGGTCTGGCTGACGATCTGGCTCACGAGGCTCCTGGGGCGGCGACCGCGGCGGGCGCGAGAATCAAGTTGCCGTGCACCCTCTGTCGACCGCCTGACGCCCGGGCCCACCACTGAAGGCGGCTCAGACCAGGCCGTTCCGCGGCACCCGACGAGCTTCGCTGAGTGCTGCTTCCTTCCGGACCTGACACGGTTCGCGATTCGCCGCTGCGCGGGACCCGGTCCTCAACGCCGCCTGGAGCGGCAGCCTCCGAGCGGGGAGGCCTCGAGAGGGGGTTCAGCCCTGCTGGAGCGGATTGCAGGTACAGGGCACCGCTAGTTCCCCGCCTAGCACGGCAAGGAACAGTCTAGCGGCAACCATGGGCCCGAGGATTTGTGGCGGAGAGGGAGGGATTCGAACCCTCGACGGGTTGCCCCGAACCGCATTTCCAGTGCGGCGCCATAGTCCACTAGGCGACCTCTCCGCGTCGCGAGCGATCACGCGCTGCCCATGATGCCGGAACGAGCGGCCGCGGCTCCTGCGGCACGCGCGAGCCTCAAGGACGAGATCAGCGCGACGAGGTCTGCCCAAGTTGGCGCCGAGCATCCGGATCGAGAAGCGTCCTGCTCGCCGCTGGCCGCGGTCAGCCGAAGGCGCCGGGGAGCATCGCCGAGCGAGCGGACTCAAACGTCCGTGAGCGAGCGAGCGGACCCGGCAACGCACGGATGGCCCGGCCAGTGGTGAGCAGTTGGCGGAGAGGGTGGGATTCGAACCCACGGTGCTTGCGCACACCGCTTTTCGAGAGCGGCACCTTCAACCACTCGGACACCTCTCCGCGCGAGAGAGTAGCAGAGGGTCCCGGCCAAACCTGACCGGGTGAATTCCCAGGGCCGACATGCGAGACGCCTCGCGACAGCCATATCAGGAAGCGTCGGGGCTATCACCGAGGCGTCCCGAGGGCCCCAGCCGGACTTCGAATTTGCCGGCTGTCACCCCCGGTGACGTTAGGCGCATCGGCGAGGCGTCCTGCCGGCCCTGCATCGACCTGACGGCGCGGTTTTGTCCCGGCGTGAGCGTGGGCGGGATGAATTGGCAGCTGGGAAGACCTGTCTTCGACGGCACGCTGCGCGGGAGCCTGACTAATGCCACCCGCAGTGACGTCCGGTGAAATCCTGAGCCGCCGCTGAACGCGAGCGCAGGGCCGAGCCCGCGGCCGTCGCCCGTTCGTCATCGCCGGCTACCCGGCATCCAATGGGCACTCAAGCCGGAACCACGTCTGCCGCCATAGCGCTCGAGCATGTCGCTGGCGGCGAAGCCTGGCGTCAGACCGCCCGAGTGGCGTACAGGTCCTCGATCTCGGCGCGCCGGATTCCGCTGACGATCTTGAGGCGCCGGCTCAGCGCCGCGTTCTCGGCCAGCTGGATGACGGTCCCCGCCGCACCGTCGTGGCGGTTGGGCACGGCGTACACGAGGGCCTCGACGTCCGCGGCGAGCAGCGCCCCGACACACATCGGGCAGGGCTCCATCGTGGCGAACATCGTGACGTCCCGGAGCCGGTCGGTGCCGACCCGGCGAGCGGCCTCGCGGAGGGCGACCATGACGGCGTGGGCCGTCGGATCGTCGGTCTCCTGGGCCCGGTCATGACCGCGGGCGACCATCGCCTCGTCGAGGACGGCGACG
>DASQFM010000021.1:0-2109 GCA_035633135.1 Candidatus Eiseniibacteriota bacterium | reverse complement strand
CGCTCGAGGAGGAGTGACCGGCCGTCACTCCCCCGGCGATACCATGCCGGGCGTGAACTCAGCGCGCGCCGTCGGGGCTCGGCTCCTTGGTCCAGTGATCGCGGCCGCCGCCGCAATTCTCGTCCTGGCCGTGTCGATCCTGCCGTTCCTGACCCCGGCGTGGGTCGCGTTCGAGCAGGATCGTGCGCAGGCCGCCGCGTGGACCGGCTATAGCCAGCCGGACCTGCGCGCGGTGAGCAACGCGATCCTCGGCGATCTCGTTCTCGGTCGAGGCGACTTCGACGTGCAGCTCAACGGCGCAGCGGTGCTCACGCCCGACGAGCGGGCGCACATGCGCGACGTCCGCGGCGTCTTCGGCGGACTCTTGCTCCTGGCCGCCGCGGCGGCCGTCCTGCTCGGGGCCGCGCTTCGCCTGAGCCGCGGGCCCGACCGTGGGGCGAAGGTCTGGCTCGCGATCCGACGCGGTGCCGTCACCCTCGCCGGTGTCGTGGTGGTCCTCGGTCTCGTGGCCCTCGTCGCCTTCGACGCGGCCTTCGAGCTGTTCCACCGGCTGTTCTTCGCCCCTGGAACCTTTACCTTCGATCCGCGGACCAGCCGGCTCGTGCAGCTGTTTCCCGAGACGTTCTGGTTGGAGACGGCGATCGCCGCCGGAGTGCTGATCGTCGTGCTGGCACTGGCAGTCGCGTGGCTTGCCGGCCGGCGCGCCGGCAGCCGGGCAAGTGGGCTCGAGGACGAGGCGTGGGCGCCGGCCCGGGCGGCTGCGACGATCTCGCCTGGCGGGCCGCTCGGGCCTCGGAGCGGCCCGGCGGAGCCGTCAGTCACGAACGGTGGCCGGCGGTGATCGGCGTCCCGATCGCGCGGCTCTTCGGAATCGAGATCCGGGTCCAGCTGGGCTGGATCATCGTCCTGGCGCTGATCGCGGTGCTCGCGGTCAATGAGCTCGAAACGGTCGAGCCGACGTTGGGTGATGCCGGCCGATGGCTGGTCGCCGGGCTGGTCGCCCTGGGCTTCTTCTGCAGCGCCGTGATCCACGATCTCGCGCACGCCCTCGTCGCCCGGCGCCGCGGCGTGGAGGTGCCATCGATCGCGGTCTCGTTCTTCGGTGGCTCGACGCCGCTCGATCCAACGGCGCCCAATGCCCGCGACGAGCTGGCCACTGCGGTCGCCGGTCCAGCGGCAAGCATCGCCCTCGCCGGGGTGCTGGGCCTCATCGGGCTGGCGGCAGGGTCCGTCGGCAACGAGGGATTCAAGCTGGTCGCCGCCCTGATGGGGGTCCTGGTGGTCCTGAACCTGATCCTCGGCGGGGTCAACCTCGTGCCGGCCTATCCGCTGGACGGCGGCCGCATCGTGCGGGCGCTGATCTGGCTTCGCAAGGGATCCGAACGAGCCGGCTGGGTCAGCGCGGCGGCAACCGGTCGCCTGGCCGGCATCCTCGCCGTGGTCGTTGGCCTCGCCGCCTCCATCCTCGGTCCGGTCACCACCGGCGCGATGATCGCCCTGAGCGGCTGGTTCCTGTTCCTTTCGGCCCGGACCATCAGCGATCGCCTGCGGGTCGAGGCCCTGATCGGCGGCCTGCACGTCGAGGATGCGATGGAGCGAACGCCCGTCACCGTCCAGCCGGGCCTGACTGTCGATACGCTCGCGTCCCAGCTGCTCGATGGTGAATCGGCGATGACCGCCGTGCCGGTGGTCCAGGCCGATCAGGTGGTCGGGATCCTCGGTGTGCGCGAGGTCCGTCGGTTGCGGCCGAACAAGTGGGCCACGACCCGCGTCGAGGAGGTCATGGTCAAGCCGCCCCGGCTTCCGGTCGTCGCTGTTCGAGACACGCTCGTCGTCGCGCTCGAGCGCCTTCAGCGCGCCGGCCTGGATGGCATCCCGGTGCTCGACGGCGAGGCGCTCGTCGGAGTCCTGACCCGCCGTTCCGTGGGACAGATGCTGCACGAGCGCGGCCTGGTGCCGCGCGGTGGCCGCAGCGCCATATGACCAGCGGCGCCGGGGACGGCGCGGCGGCGCTGCTGTCGGTCGACGCTGCGTGCGACGCGGTCCTCGCGGCCGTTCCTGGGGCGACCGATGCCGAGGTCGTGTCGATCTTCGATTCGCTGGGTCGGG
>DASQFM010000020.1:0-4181 GCA_035633135.1 Candidatus Eiseniibacteriota bacterium | reverse complement strand
ACCAAGTTCGGTGTCCCGCTCCAGGACCTGATCGACGCCAACGAGGACACCGTTCCGAACCCCAGCAACCTGGTCGTCGGCCAGACGCTGATCATCCCCGCGGTCCCGCCAACCACCATTCCCGATGCAGGAACGCCTGCGCCCTAACGCTCGGTACCCGCGGCTCAGCGGGGCGCCAGGTTGATGCTGGTGATCTTGCCGGCTTCGACCCTGAACGAGGCATCGAGGTGCTGGCTGGGGGCGCCCGGCCGGACCGTCAGCACATCCGCCTGGTAGGTCACCCCGAGGTCGCGAACCTCGCCCGGGATCATCTTCAGGCCGGGCTCGGCGCGCAGGAACCAGCCGCCCACCTGCTCGACCCCGCGCAGGGTGCGGGCGTTGTCGCCGACGTGGATTCGCATCTCGACGCGCTCATCCATCATCGCCACGGCCGCGGCGCGGTCGCCGTCGTTGAGCTTCTCGAAGAACACTTCCATCGTGTCGACAGCACCCACGGCCCCCAGTGTACGGGAGCTTCTCGCTCAGCCGAGGGCGGCGAGACTGCCCCGGCGACGGGCCAGGGTCAGGCTGCCGTCGCGCTCGACGATGACCTGCGGTGGCCGTGGCCTGCCGTTGTACGTCGACCCGAGCGAGGTCCCGTACGCGCCGGCGTCCCGGATCGCGACCAGGTCGCCGCGGCGCAGCGGTGGCAGCGAGTGCTCGCCGAGGTGATCGGTCGATTCGCAGATCGGTCCCTCCACCACGGCCGGTTCGAAGCCCTCGTTCGAGAACCCGCCGACCGCCGAGTCGGTGCTCCCGAGCCCGTCGATCGCCCGCCCGAGGGAGGTGAGGGCCGCGATCGGGTGGTTCGCGCCGTAGAGGGCCGGCCGGATGAGCTCGGTCATCCCGACGTCCAGCACGACCTGGCGCTCGGGCCTGTCGCGGACGTGGAGGACGCGCCCGACCACGAAGCCGGCGCGCGCCACGAGGGCCCGCCCTGGCTCGATCGCCAGGCGTTCTGGCCGCCGGTCGGATGGCAGGGCCGCGATCAGCTCCGGCAGCTCCCGCGCGAATCGCTCGGGCTCTGGCGATGACTCGTTTGGATCGGTGACCGGGAATCCGCCGCCGACATCCAGCGTGTCGAACCGCTCGCGGGTGCCGGCGACCAGGGCAAGAAGCGCCAGGGCGCGCCGTGCGCCATCGCGCCAGGCGTTCACCGCCCGCAGCTGGGATCCAACGTGCAGGTGGATGCCGCGCGCCACCAGGCCGCCAGTCCGGGCAACGAGATCGACCGCCTCCGTGAGCTCGCTGGCCGTCATCCCGAACTTCGAGCCGGACCGCCCGACGGCCAAGCCGGCGTGCGTCTCGGGCGTGACCTCCGGGTTCAGGCGGAAGAGGACGTCGAGCGGACGCGCCCGATCGGCTCCGGCCGAACGCCCGCGCGCCCGCCGGAATCGGTCGCCGGCCAGCTCGGTGAGGACGCCGGCCTCGTCGAGCGATTCGATGGCGATCCAGCGCAGCGGCTCGCCCGCCGCGGCCGAGTCGACGGCGGCCCGGAGGTCGGCGTCGGTCTTGCCGACCCCTTCGAGGGTGATCCGCGAATTGGGCAGTCCGGCCCGGCGGGCGATCGACCACTCGCCGCGGGACACGACATTGGCGTCGAAGCCGAGGCGCGAGACTCGCTCGACCACTGCCGTGACGTCGTTCGCCTTGAGTGAAAACGCGCGAAGCCACGGGTCCGGGAACGCCTCCCGGATCGTGGCGGCGGCCGCCTCGAGCGACGCCTGGTCGGTGACGTAGAGCGGCGTCCCGAACCGGCGCGCCGCGCGCCGGAGGGCGTCCGCGAGCGGCGGGAGCGCCTCGGCCAGTGGCGGACGGACGTCGGTCTGGTTCAGAGGACGAGGCGCCGCCCCATGTTCACCGTCCCGAGGGCGATCGAGACGAGGCTGATGACGATCGAGCCCAGCAGCGCGCCGACGAAGGCGTCCGCCCCGAAGGTCGGCGGAAACCCGCCGATCGCGAAGTTCAGGCCGAGCTGGTCGGAGACGAGGGCCACGAGGAGCAGCAGCAGGGCGTTCAGGACGAGGGCGAACAGTCCCAGGGTCACGAGCGAGATCGGGAAGGACAGGATCTTCACGATCGGCTTCAGGTACGTGTTCACGAGCGCCAGGATCAGGGCGACGGCGATGAGCTTCCACCAGTCCGACCCGAAGTCGAACGTGATCTGGGGCACGAGCTGGACGGCGACCCACACGGCAGCCGCGTTGATGAGCACCTTGATGACCAGGTCCACGACATCCCTCCGCTCCCGCGACGGCCAGGTCTCGGCCGTCGTTGATCATCGCAGATGCGTCAGCGCAGGAGGAACCCCGTTCCGAGCGGATCCGCGGGATCCAGCACGAACTCGTGGCGCCCGGTGAGGAACGCCGACCCCTCGACCTCGGTGATGACGGTCGCCCGGCCTGCGGCGGGCGGACCATCGCCGACGACCCTCCCCAGGAAGACCGAATGGACGATCGAGCGATGCTCCAGGGCGGCGCCTCGGGCCAGCTCGCCGGATGCGTCGAGCAGCGCCAGCCGGGCCGAGGTGCCGCTGCCGCATGGCGAGCGATCGACCTCGCCGTCGGCGAAGACCGTGACGTTGCGCTGGACCAGCGTCACCTCCGTCTTGGGCCTGGCCTCTCGTTGCCAGAACACGATTCCGTAGATGCCCCGAAGCTCGGGCTCCTCGGGATGCCACGGATCGAGCGCCGCGTCGAGGGCCGGCCGCAGCTCTCGCTGCAGAGCGATCAGATCCGGCAGGCTGCCTGCCGAGACGTCCAGGCCCAGCGCCTGCACGTCGACCGAGCCATAGAACGCGCCGCCGTACGCGACGTCCACCGGGATCGTGCCGCGGGTCGTCGTCACCTCGACGCCGGTCGCAACCACGAACGACGGCACGTTGCGGAACCGGACGCGCTCGACCCGGTTGCCACGGACGCGCGCCACACAGGCGAGGCGCCCCGACGGGACGTCGACGGTCACGGCCGTCGACGGCTCGCTCGCCGCGAGGCGGCCCGACTCGAGCGCCCACGTCACGAGCGCGATGGTCCCGTGCCCGCAAGCCGTCGAATAGCCCTCGTTGTGGAAAAAGACGACACCCAGATCCGCGCCACTGTCGTTGGGTAGCGTCACGTAGGCGCCGTACATGTCGGCGTGGCCGCGGGGCTCGTCGATGAGCAGGTGCCGAACGTGGTCGAGGTGCGCGGCAGCCCAGGCGCGGCGTTCGAGGACGGTGCGGCCTTCGAGGTCCGGCGCCCCGTCGACGACGATCCGGAACGGCTCGCCGCCGGTGTGATAGTCAACGGTCCGTATCGCCCCGGTGATCCGGCCCGGGCGGGCGTTGCCACGGCCGCGCTCCGCGCGTCCGACGCGACGATGGTCATCGGAGACGGAGTCCCACGTCCTGCTCTCGTCCTCGGGGTCGCCTTCGCCCGGACTCGGCTGCCCGGGGCTTGGTGGCAGGCTCACTCCCGGTTCGCCAGGGAGGCCTCGATGCGGGCCCGCACTCCCGGCCATTCGTCGGCGATGACGCTGTAGTAGGCCGAGTGCCGCAGCCGGCCGTCGAGCATGACCATGTGGTTCCGGAAGACTCCCTCGAACGTCGCGCCGATCCCGAGCAGCGCGGTGCGGGACGGCTCGTTTCGCGAATCGGTCTTGAACTCGACCCGGTTGGCGCCCAGCCGCTCGAACGCGTGACTGAGCTGGAGCAGCTTCGCCTCGCGATTGGCGCCAGTGCGCTGCCACGCCCGGCCGAGCCAGGTCCAGCCGATCTCGAGGCGCCGGTGCTCGGGCACGATCGACAGGATGCGGGTGCTCCCGATCGCCCGGGCGGTCGCCCGATCGATCGTCGCGAACGGGAGCTCCGTCCCGGCGGCCCGATTGGCCAGCGCGGTCTCGAGCCACGCTCGAAGTCCGGCCCGATCGGTGGGGCGGGCGAGCGTCCACTGCCAGATCGAGGGTTCGAACGCCACGTCGGCGAGGCCGTCCAGATGGTCCCCGGAAAGTGGTTCGAGCCGGACGATCCGGCCCTCCAGGACGACCGGCGCCACCCACGGCTCCGTCCCCTTCGCCGGTGCGCGACCTCCTGCGGTCATCAGGCCGCGGCAGACGAGGAGGGGTCCGCGGCCGCGGGAGGGGCGATTGCCGCGCCGAGCACCACG
>DASQFM010000019.1:0-14237 GCA_035633135.1 Candidatus Eiseniibacteriota bacterium | reverse complement strand
CGCGGCCACCTCCCGGATCGCGAGGGCCTCGTCGTCGAGGACGAGATTGTCCGCGTTGCTGGTCCAGTTGCGCCGGATCCAGCCGAGATTTGCCAAGCCAACGGGCTGGTGGGCAAGCACGCCCTCGGCGGCGCCATCCGGTTCAACGAACGATGGATTCTCGATCAGCAGGTGCTCGTGGATGAGGGTCGGACCGAGGTCGGCGGGGGCGATCGGCCCGAGCACGGTCTGGACGAATGGTTCGGCGGTCATCGCGGCGGCGTCGCGCTCGTCGGTCGTCGAGGGTTAGCGGTCCACCCGATGCTTCTCGATGAAGTCCCGGTCGAGGACCCAGCCCAGGCCCGGCCGGTCGGGGAGGGGGAACTCGCCGTCCACGAGCCGGGGCCGGTTCTCGATCATCTGCCAGAAGATCGGGTCCCGTGCCGGCGAGAAGGCCTCGATGAAGGTCCCGTGCGGCTGCGAGGCGATCAGGTGCGACGCGACCTGCGCCTCTTCGTGATGGCCGACCTCGACGTCGAACGATGCGGCGATCGCGGCGATCCTGCGCCATTCGGTCGGTCCACCACCCCACGAGGCGTCATAGTTGCTGACGTCGATCGCGCCGGCCGCCATCATTTCGCGCATCCCGACCCGGCTGATCTCGCTCTGCCCCGCGGCGACGTTGACGTTGCCGCGCAACCGGACGTCGCGGAGTCCCCGGAAGTCGGCGTGCCAGCGCGTGGGCTCCTCGAACCAGCGGAGGGCGATGCCCTCGGCCCGGATGATCGCCAGGAAGTCGAGGGCCTGGGCGACGGTGTAGCCCTGGTTCGCGTCGACCACGAACAGGAAGTCATCGCCGGCGTGCCTGCGGGCCCGGACGAGGCGGGCGGCATCGACCGCGGGCGGCTCGGCACCGATCTTGAACTTCATGCCGACCATGCCGTGCTCGCTCTTGAAGAAGTCGATCTCGCGCTCGATCTCCTGGCCCTTGGAGCTTTCGTCGTCGGGGATGTAGTAGCCGCCGATCCCGATCATCGGAACGCGATCGCGATAGCCGCCCCAGATGCGCCACAGGGGCTGGCCCATCGCCTGGCCGACGGCGTCCCAGACAGCGGTGTCCACGCAGGCGATCGCCTGCATCGCGTACCAGCGCGGTCGGAGCTGGTCGAACGTCGCCGGGAGCATCGCCTCCCAGACGCGCTCGGTGGCGAAGGCATCGAGACCGGTCACCGCCGGGACGAGCTCGTCGTGGATGATCGTGCGGATCTCGGACTGGAGCGGCTCGTCCTCGTCGGCGTTGTAGGACTCGCCGACGATTCCTTCCTCGGTCGTGACGCGGGTGATGATCGTGCAGCGATTGCGCATCCGGTAGTAGCTGCCGCGATAGGTGAACGGCAGCGGGATCCGGAGCGGGATCGTCTCGATCGACCGGATCGTCAGCTTTCTGCGATCCGACGGTGGCGCATCGACGGCTTCGCGGATCGTCAGGTTCATGCGATGGGCCCCTCGCGGTTTGACGGCATCCGGACGCCGGTGTCACGATTCGCGATGCAATCGTAACTGGAAACGGTACCGAAGGTAACAACCGGCGGCGCCGAAGACCCGAGGGAGGATCACCTGGGCCCGAGCCCCGTGCCGAGCGGCGCCGAAGCCGCCTCACCCGCTACCGGCCCGCTGGCCGGGATCCGCGTCCTCGCCGTCGAGCAGTACGGCGCCGGCCCGTTCGGGACCCTGTTCCTGGCCGACCTCGGGGCCGAGGTCATCAAGATCGAGGACCGCTCCGCGGGCGGCGACGTCAGCCGCTACATCCCGCCCGGCCAGGTCGGGACCGACAGCCTGTTCTTCGAGGCCTTCAACCGCAACAAGCGCAGCCTGGCCCTCGATCTCAAGAACCCGGCCGGCCGTGCCGTCATCGAGCGCCTCGTGGGCGAGGCCGACGCGGTGTTCAGCAACCTCCGTGGCGACCTGCCCGAGCGGCTCGGGCTCACCTACAGCTCGCTCAGCCACTTCAACCCGGCGATCGTGTGCGTCGCGCTGACCGCCTACGGACGCGCAGCCGATCGCGCGACGCTGCCGGGCTACGACGCGCTGATCCAGGCCGAGGCCGGCTGGGCCGCCCTCACCGGGGCCCCCGACGACCCGCCGACCAAGAGCGGACTCTCGCTCGTCGACTACATCGCCGGGCTCATCTCGGCCCTGGGCATGCTCGCCGCGATCATCGACGCCCGGAGGACCGGGCTCGGCCGTGACGTCGACACGAATCTCTACGACGCCGCGCTGTCGATGCTGAGCTACCCGGCGACGTGGCTCCTGTCGAGCGGGTTCGTCACGCCGCGGCGGGAGCTGTCGGCCCACCCCAGCGTGGTCCCCTTCCAGTTCTTCGCGACGGCCGATGGCCATATCGCGATCGCCTGCCCGAAGGAGAAGTTCTTCCGCGAGCTGGTCGCCGGGATGGACCTCCCGGAGATCGCGGCGGATCCCCGCTTCGACAGCTTCGAGGCCCGACGCCAGAACCGCGATGAGCTGGTCGACCGGCTGTCGGCCCGATTCACCGAGCTCGGCACGGATGCCTGGCTCTCACGCCTTCGCGGTCGGGTGCCGATCGCCCCGGTTCGGACCCTTGAGGAGGCGCTCGAGCCGGGTGAGCTCAGCGCGCGCGGCATGCTTGCCGGCTACGACCATCCCGGTCTCGGCGCGGTCCGATCGATCGGGCTGCCGCTCTTCCTGGGCGGGTTCGAGGCCGAGTATCGTCCTGGCCCCGGCCTCGGCGCAGACGGCGACAGCATCCTCGCCGAACGGGGGTACTCGGCTGCCGAGATCGACGCCCTGCGCCTCGCCGGCGCGTTCGGCCGTGATGGTGAACCGGATTCTGGGGAGCCGGCCGAGCCTGCCTGAGCCGAGGGACGCCGACGCCTGCCGCGTCGTTCCTGTGAAGACCCTCAATTGATCCCGGCGCGGCCACGCGCGATGCGCGACACTAGGTCTGAGCACACCGCGGAGCCCCAGCGGCGTCGCATCGGAGGAAGGTAGTCAGTGGCCAAGGTGACGATGCCTCAGCTCGGCGAGAGCGTTGCCGAGGGGACGATCGGCAAGTGGCTCAAGAAGCCGGGCGACCACGTCGACAAGTACGAGCCGCTGCTCGAGGTCATCACCGACAAGGTGAACGCCGAGGTCCCGTCGCCGTACGAGGGTGTCCTCAAGGAGATCCTCGTCGAAGAGGGTGCGACCGTCCCGAACAACGCCGAGATCGCGATCATCGAGGAGGCAGGAGCCGCCGCGACGCCGGCGGCGGAGCCACCGGTTGCGGCGAGCCAGGACGAGGCCTCCGCGGCGCCTGCTGCGGTCGCTCCCGACGAGAGCCCCGCGGCCGCGCCAGCTCCGGCCGCGGCGGCCGGTGCGGCGACGCCCACGGAGGCGACGCCTGCGGCGGCATCCGCTACGGCCGCCTCCGCTACGGCCGCGCCCGCTACCGCGCGCGAGCCCGAGACGACACCCGCGGCAGCAAGCGCTGCGACCGGAGCCCCGATGGCGACCGCCCGAGCCGAGGTCGCGCACGGGCCGGCTGGCTCCGACGAGCGCCCAGCGCACGGGACTGGTGGCGACGGCGAGGCGCGGATGACCCCGGCGGTCCGGCGACTGCTGCGCGAGCACGGCCTGAACGCGGCGTCGATGGTCGGCACCGGTGGTGGCGGCCGGATCACCCGCGAAGACGTGACCGATTTCGTCGAGAGCCAGCGAACCGGCCAGCCGGTCGGCAAGCAGAACGCCGTCGCGGCCCCGGGTCAGGCTGCCGCAGTCGCGGCTGCCCCGGCCGCCACCCAAGCAGCCGCAGGCGGCGGGAACGGCGCCGGCGCGCCGGCACCTACCCGCGCCGCGGCCGGTGCCGGCGAGCCGATCACGTTCCCCGACGGCGCCGACGAGGTGCTCGTCGCGCCGACGCAGATGCGGAAGGGCATCGCCGCCCAGATGACCCGCGCCCTCCAGGTCCCGCATGCCTATGTCCAGATGGAGATCGACGTCTCCAACCTCGTGAAACTGCGCGAGCGCCAGAAGCGCGATTACCAGGCTCGCGAGGGCCTGTCGCTCAGCTACGTCCCGTTCGTCGTCAAGGCGGCCGCCGAGAGCCTCAAGCGCAACCCCAGGCTGAACGCCCACTGGACCGACGAGGGGCTCGTCGCCAAGCGCCGGATCAACGTCGGCGTCGCCGTCGCCGTCGAGGACGGCCTGATCGTGCCGGTCATCCGAGACGTCGACCAGCTGTCGATCAACGGCTTGAACAAGGCGATCGCCGAGACCTCGGCCCGGATGCGGGCCGGCAAGTTCAAGGTCGAGGACTTCGGCGGCGGGACCTTCACGGTCGACAACACCGGCTGGCTCGGATCGAACCTGACGATGCCGATCATCAATGTCCCAGAGGTCGCCATCCTCACGATGGAGAACATCATCAAGCGGCCGGTCGTGGTCGAGACCCCGGAGGGCGACGTCATCGCCATTCGCTCGGTCATGAACATGGTCATCGCGATCGACCATCGGGCCAACGACGGCGCCGGGGGTGCGGGGCTCCTGCGCGACATCAAGGCCTGGCTCGAAGCGGTCGGGCCAGACACGGCGATCTACTGACGAGGCCTGTCGAGCTCCAAGCGCTCGGGCCCAGCGACACGGGACACCGACCGATGCGTGTCGTCGTGACCGGCGGCGCCGGGTTCATCGGGCGAGCCGTCGTCGGCCTGCTTCGGGCGCGAGGCGATGACGTCCTCGCCCTGGTCCGCGACCCCGGGCGAGCCGGTTACCTGCAGGCGCTCGGTTGCGACACGGTCGCCTGTGATCTCAGCGACCGTGCTGAGCTGGTTGCGCTGATGGCCGGCGCCGACGCCGTGATCCACGGGGCCGGGAGCTACCGCGTCGGCATCCCGTCGAGCGAACGGCCGGCCATGTGGGACGCCAACGTCGGCGCAACCGAGCGCGTGCTCGACGCGGCGATCGAGGCCGGGGTGCCGCGGATCGTCTACGTCTCAACCGCGAATACCGCCGGCGACACCCACGGGGCGATCGTCGACGAAGCCTATCGACGGGACGTTCGCGAGGGCTTCCAGTCGTGGTACGACGAGACGAAGTTCCGTGCCCACGAGGCAGCCCAGAAGCGGATCGCGGCCGGCGCGCCGATCGTCGTCGTCCTCCCGGGAACGGTCTACGGGCGCGGCGATCACACCCTGATCGGCGATCAGATCCGGCTGGCGTACCTTGGCAAGCTGCCCTACATCTCGTTCGCAGAATTCGGCATGACCCCGGTCCACGTCGACGACGTCGCAGCGGGGATCGTCGTCGCCCTCGATCGCGGGACCCTGGGCGAGGCCTATGCCCTGCCGGGGGCGCCGATGCGGGTCGGTGCGGTCACGGCTGCGGCCGCCCGCGCCGGCGGAAAGCGTCCGCCCCGGCTGACGATGCCGACATTCCTGCTGTGGCCGATCGCCCAGCTCGCACCGCTCCTCTCGCGCATCGGCCTTTCGCCGCCGGACCTCCGGGAGGCACTCGGCTATGCGCGCGCCACGATGTGGATGGGCAACGAGCGCGCCCAGCGCGAGCTCGGCTGGCAGCCGCGGGACCTGGCGACCGGCGTGCGCGACGCATTCGGTGGCTCGTGGACCGCGGCGGGCTAGACTTCAAACCGATGGCCCGCGAGCTCCCGATGTTCGACCCGAATCCCGGAAGCGGGCACGGTCACGCGCCCGGGGAGCCGATCTCGATCGCCATGGGCGGGCCGCTCGGCCTGGCCGGTGGGTCATTCGGTCCCGCTGCCGACGGCTCGGTTGCGCCGCGCCGCCACCCCGACTGGATCAAGGCGCGGATGCCGTCGGGCGAGAACTATCACGATCTCAAGAGCCTGCTCCGCGGCCTCAACCTCAACACCGTCTGCGAAGAGGCGCATTGCCCGAACATCGGCGAGTGCTGGGACCAGCGAACCGCCACGATCATGATCCTCGGCGACACCTGCACCCGGGCCTGCGGCTTCTGCAACGTCAAGACCGGCCGGCCGACCTGGTTCGACGAGGATGAGCCGCGCCGCGTCGCCGAGGCACTGTCGGGTCTCGGACTGGAGCACGTCGTGGTCACCTCCGTCGCCCGTGACGACCTGCCCGACGGGGGCGCGCACGTCTTCGCCGAGACCATTCGGCAGCTCCGCAACCGGATCCCGGGGATGGGCGTCGAGGTCCTGATCCCGGACTTCAATGGCGAGGAGGCGCCGCTGCGCGACGTCATGGCCGCCCGGCCGGACATCCTCAACCACAACCTCGAGACGGTGAAGCGGCTGCAAAAGCCCGTTCGCAGGCGCGCCCGCTGGGACCGGACCCTCGGCGTCCTCGAGCGGGCCAAAGTGTATGCGGCCGACTATGGCTTCCCGGTCCACACCAAGAGCTCGCTCATGGTGGGCCTCGGTGAGGGCCGCGACGAGCTGACCGAGGCGTTCGAGGCCCTGCGCGCGGTCGACGTGGACATCCTGACGATCGGCCAGTACCTGCGACCGTCGATGAAGCACCTGCCGCTCGAGCGCTACTACCACCCCGACGAGTTCGTCGAGATGAAGGCGGAGGCGATGGGGCTCGGGTTCAAGCACGTCGAGTCGGGTCCGCTCGTACGATCGAGCTACCACGCTCGCGACCAGGTCCCCGGGGCCGAGCTGAGGGCCCGGCAGCGGCAAGCCACCGTCGACGCCGAGGGCCGCATCGTCCCTATCGCCAGCTAGCCGCGCACGAGGTGGGCTTCACGTCCGGCTGACATCCGGCCGACCCCGAGGTCCTCGGCTATCCTCGGGTTGCATGGCCCGTTACCTGTCGAGATCGATCCCGCTGGCCGAGCTCCACTGCCACCTCGGCGCGGCGGTGACGCCGGCGATCATGTGGGGCATCGCCCACGCCCAGGGCATCAAGCTGCCGACGAAGGACTACTGGGAGTTCCGGGACCTCATCATCGTTCCCGCCAAGGGGTCGAAGTCCTTCGACGGCTACCTCCAGCTGTTCCACTGGACCGAGCTCATCCAGAGCTCGCCGCTGGCGGTCGAGCGCTCGGTCTACGAGGTCGTCGGCGGTGCCTACCGCAAGAACAACGTCACCACGATGGAGCTCCGCTTCAACCCCATGAAGCGGAACCGGGGCGGCGAGCAGGACCTCGACCACATCATCGCGGCGGCCACCCGAGGCATGGATCGGGCGATGCTGGAATACCCCGTCCGGCCGGGCCTGATCTTCTGCCTCGATCGCGCGTTCCCCTATGAGCTCAACGAGATCATCGCCGAGAAGGCAGTTGCGTGGCGGGATCGGGGCGTCGTCGGCATCGACATCGCTGGGCCCGAATCGGCGACCTTCCGGGTCGCCGACTACCGCGCCCTGCTGAAACGGGTCCGCCAGTTCGGGCTCGGGATCACGATCCACACCGGCGAGGCCGGCCCGGTCGAGGAGGTTGCCCGGGTCATCGAGCTGCTCGAGCCGGACCGCATCGGCCACGGCGTCAAGGCCGCCTACGACCCGCGGGCGATGGCGATGCTGCGGGAGCGGGGCATCGTCCTGGAGATCTGCCCGACCTCGAACCTCAATACGCGGGTGGTCTCCGGCTGGGACGAGTTCCGCTGGATCTTCGACACATTCCGCCGGAACGGCGTGCGATTCACCATCAGCACCGACGGCCCCGAGATGCTGAAGACCTACATCCGCGACGAGCTACGGACCCTCGGCCGGCTCGGGATCCTGTCGGTCGAGGAGCAGGAGCAGGTTGCCGCTACCGCCATGGCCGCGTCGTTCGTCTCGAACGTATCGGACATTCCGCTGTCGGTCCGCGCACCCGCCGCCCGCGTCGCCGTCGAGCGCGAAGAAGCCTAGTCCAATGCGTGCCCTTCTCGGAGATATTGGCGATGCCCGGCTGATCGATGAGATATGACAGCTGATCCCAACGACGCTGGCGTGGGCCAAGGGGAGGCCAAAATTGTCTCCGACCGTGATCTCGCGGCAGCTGACGCTCAGTACGCGGGTTTTCCCGGATTTGACGTTTGGTCCAAGCTCGGTGTCGAGGCGCAGATTTGGACCGATGCCCTAAACCGATCGCTCGCAGTTCGAGAGGCCGCGACGCCCGAAGCCTATCAACGAGCTATGGCAACGACAATGCGACTTGCGGCCGTCGATACGGGAGCAATTGAAGGTCTCTACGCAGTCGACCGCGGGTTCACGTTCTCCGTCGCCGAGCAGACGGCCGCTTGGGAAGCCGAGATGGACAAGCGCGGCACGGAGGTGCGAGCTCTCTTTGAGTCGCAGCTCCGTGCATACGAGTTAGTTCTCGATGCGGCAACGACGACAACTCCGATCAGTGAGGCATTTCTCCGGCAGGTTCACGAGGAAGCAACCTCGGCCCAGGAAACCTACACCGTCTACACACCGCTCGGGCGTCAGCAGCGGCCATTGCCGCGCGGCGTATACAAAGACTTTCCTAATCACCCATGGGGCACAGATGGTCTGCGCCACGCGTACGCACCCGTCAGGAGCACCCCGCCCGAAATGCACCGACTCGTAACCGAGATCAACTCCTCGGCATTCGAGGCTGCCCATCCAATTCATCAAGCGTCTTATGTCCACTACGCACTCGTGCAGATTCACCCGTTCGCCGATGGTAACGGTCGCGCAAGTCGCGCTGCCGCCTCGATATTTCTCTACCGAGCTGCGTCGGTCCCATTCCTACTGTTTGCCGATCAAAAACCGGGATATATCGATGCACTTGAAGCCGCAGATCGAGGGGATTACCAGGCCTTTGCCGATTACGTTGGAGAGCGAGGAACGAGCGCGGTCAACCGTTTCACGGAAATCCTTCGAGCGGGTCTTGCGCCTTCACTCGACGATTCCCTGGCCGCGCTGCGCAACCTACACGTGGCGGTTGGATCGCTCACCTACGCCGAGCTAGACGGCCGCGTTTCAGCGATCAACGCCATCATCTCTACAGGTGCTACGGACCAACTGGCCGCCCTCTCTCTTCCGGGAACCTTCAAAACGAGGGTAATCAATGTCCGCGCCGCCGATGTTTCGTCCTCATCTTTTCGACCGGCGATTGCCGGCGACAACGTGGGTACTCGGTTTACGGTGACCAGCGCAGCCCCGGCCGAGGCGGCGGTCGCGAGAGAAATTCTCATTCGAGTCGCGCGAGACCGAAATCCACGCCGCACGTATGAGATCGCGACCAGTAGCGGGGATGCGATCCAGCTCGCCCTCGCCGACGTCTACCCCGACGTATCTCTCGACGCCACATATAGGCTTCAAAACTTGGTCCGTGCTTCGATCGCTGAAGCGATGGACGAATTGTCGCGGTTGGCTGCGGACAACCTTCGCTCCCGAGGCTTCTAAACGTCGGCATTTCCGAACAACGGCCAGTGTGGGCGCTAGGCCTCCCACCGCCGAAGTGGGCATGGAGCTCAGTCCTCCGGCGAGCCGATCCGGTAGGTGCAGCAGCGGTCGCCGGCGGCGATGTGGCTCTCGCGGACGACCTCGGTGCCGAGCACGTCCCGGAACATCGCCAGCTCGGCGTCGCACGCCGCGCGCGTGCCCTGCGAGACGTGGTAGATCGCGCAGTTGTGCTCGCGCAGCCGCAGCGCGCCATCGTCGCCGAGGAAGGCCTCGGCCAGGTAGCCGGCCTGATCCTGGATCACCGCCAGCTCGCGGACCCGCTCCGCGAGAGACGCCTCCTGTGGCAGGTCCTCGGCGATCCGGCGGCGCACGCGATCGCCGATCTGGCGCCGTCGAGCCGCGAAGACCTGCTCCACGAGATCGTCGCCGCCGATGGCTTCGATCGCCGCCAGGAGGCCCGCGGCGAAGCCGCCATAGTCGGCCGGGAAGAGCTCCTGCGCGGCGGGCGTCACGTCATAGAGATGCCGCGGTCGGCCGACGCCGTGCTTCTCGGCGGCATGGGCGACGAGCTGTGCCGCCTCCAGCGCGTGGAGCTGCTGCAGTACGCCCGTTCGGCTCGCGCCGAGGGCGGCGGCCAGGCCATCGGGGGACGTCGGGCCGGCTTGCCGCAGGTGGATGAGGATCGCGCGCCGGAGGGACGACGGGGTGGACAGCGCGGAGAGCGCCGTCTGGGCTCGAGTTGCGGGCCCCGAAACGTCGGCAATCGGACCGGCTGGCACTGGCCCGAGCCGAAGCGCTCCAGCCGGTTGGATGGCGGCGCCTTCAAGGTCCGAAATAGAGCCTCGGCTAGGCATCGGACCGAGCTCTGGACGGCTCGCGCATGGCCGAGAGGCTAGCAGAGAACCCGGGGTCAGGCGGCCCGCGGCGGGTGGCAATCCCGGTGCTACCCTCGCCGCCGTGGATCTCGACCTCTCGTCCGAGCACCAGCTGCTTCGCTCGACGATCCGCGATTTCATGGTCGCCGAGGTCGCGCCGGTCGTCGAGGAGCACGAGCGCGAGCATCGCTTTCCGGTCGACGTCGTCCGCCGCCTCGGCGAGATGGGCTGGCTCGGCATCCCCATCCCCGAGGACGAGGGCGGCGCCGGCATGGACACCCTCGCCTACGCCATCGCGGTCGAGGAGATCAGCCGGGTGTGGGGCTCGCTCGGGCTGATCGTCGCGGCCCACACGTCGCTGGGCTGTGGCCCGCTCCACCTCGCCGGCAACGCGGACCAGAAGGAACGCTTCCTCGTCCCCATGGCGAGCGGCAAGGTCATCGGCGCATATGGGCTGACCGAGCCCGGCGCAGGCTCCGACGCGGGCGGGACGCGCACCACGGCCCGTCTCGACGAGGGGAGCACAGACGGCGATGACGGCGGTGACGGCGGCGAGTGGGTGATCGATGGCGGCAAGCGGTTCATCACCAACGCCGGCCACGCGGGCACCTACATCATCACCGCGAAGACCGGCGCGCGGGAGGACGGTGCGGCCGAGATCAGCGCCTTCATCGTGCCCGCCGAGACGCCCGGCTTCCGCGTCATCCGGATCGAGGACAAGCTCGGGCTGCATGCCTCGGCCACCGGGGAGCTCGCCTTCGACGGGTGCCGAGTCCCGGCCGCGAACCTCCTCGGCGGGCGCGGCGAGGGCTTCAAGATGTTCCTCAGGATCCTCGACGGCGGCCGGATCAGCATCGGGGCGCTGGCACTTGGCCTCGCCCAGGCCGCCTACGACGCGGCCGTCCCGTATGCCCAGACGCGGGAGCAGTTCGGCCGTCCGATCGGCTCGTTCCAGGGCGTCGCCTTCATGATCGCCGACATGGCGACCGAGATCGAAGCGGCCCGAGCAATGGTGTGGAAGGCCGCCTGGCTCAAGGACCAGGGTCGCGACTACTCGTTGACCGCTGCGCAGGCCAAGCTCTTCGCGTCCGAGGTCAGCTCGCGGGTCACCAATGCCGCGATCCAGGTCCACGGCGGCTACGGTTACGTGACCGAGTACCCCGTCGAGCGGTTCATGCGGGATGCCAAGCTCACCGAGATCGGGGAGGGCACGAGCCAGGTCCAGCGGCTCGTCATCGCCCGCAAGATCCTCGGCCTTCGGATCGGCTAGCCCGCGGAGTTCCGAGCCGGCAGTCTTACGCGTGAGCCGGAGCTCACGCAGGGAGGACCGGGGCAGGCTCGGCCGAAGTCTCAGCCGCCGTTGCCGGCGGCCTGGGTGATCGCCTCGCGCAGCGCTGCCTTGAATCGCGGTGGCCACGGTCCCTGGCCGGCGACGACGTACGGCGACGCATGCACGAATTCGAACGTCGCCGGGTCCGTCGCCCACAGCGCGACGCAGTCGTCGACCGCCGACCGGCGCCGCTCCCAGGTCGCCCGATCCCGGAAGATGTAGATCCGCAGCCGCTGCGGCTGTGCCGCATCGAGGCCCGCAACGTCGAAGACGATGGCCGTCGGGATCAGGGCCTGGTCGACGCAGCCGGCGTCCCCGGACGTGTAGTTCGAGACGACGAGGCCGCGCTGGCCGAGGAAGCCCGCGATCTCCGGAAACGGTACCGGGGTGGCCACCGGTTCGTCCTCGAGGATCGCCGAGCACCCGGCCAGGCCGATGACCGTCAGCACGACGAGCGCCAGCAAGGTCGACACTCGCGCGCGCCCGGGGCGCGATCGGTCGAGGGCGATCCCGGGAAGGTGGAACATCGCCGAGAGGCTAGCATCGGATCGATGACCCAACCTGAGTGGCCAGTCTTCGGTCGCGACGTGCGCGACGCGGCGTGGCGGCCAGCGCCGGAGCAGCTCCGGGAAAGCCGGCTCGCGCGATTTCTCGAGGCGACGGGTCTGCGGGATCTGGAGGCCCTCCAGGCCCGCGCGGCGACCGACCCGGCATGGTTCTGGGGCGTGGCCGCCGACGACCTCGCGCTCGCCTGGCAGAGGCGCCCAACCACGGTGCTGGACGCGAGCCGTGGGCCGGAATGGTCGCGCTGGTGGGGTGGCGGCGCCTTCAATCACGCCGCCGCGGCGATCGATCCGAGGGCCGAGCGGGAGCCCTCCGCTGAGGTGCTCGTCTGGGAAGCAGAGGACGGCGCGGTCCGCCGCTTCACGGCGCGCGAATTGCGTGACGCCGTCGAGCGAGCCGCCGCGATGCTGGCCAGCGAGGGCGTCAGCCCGGGCGACCGCGTCGGGATCCTCCTGCCGATGCTGCCCGAGACCGCGGTCGCGGTGCTGGCCCTCGGCCTGCTGCGCGCGATCTTCACGCCCATCTTCTCGGGCTACGGCGCGACAGCTATCGCGTCGCGCCTGAACGATTGCGAGGCCACGGTCCTTATTACCGCCGACGGATTCTTCCGGCGGGGCGCCGTCGTGCCGCTCAAGGAGACGGCCGACGAGGCGGTCGCAATGGCGCCATCGGTCCGGCGCGTGCTCGTTGTGCGGCGCCTGGGCGAGCAGCGGGCCGCCGTGCCCTGGGATCCGGAGCGGGATCGCTGGTGGGACGAGGCGGAGGGCGAAAGGTGGGCAACTGGCGGCCGGGGCGCGACGGCGTTTCCCGATCGGACCGAGACCGACCCCGAGACGCCGTACATGATCATCTACACCTCGGGAACCACCGGCCGGCCGAAGGGCGCCGTGCACGTCCACGGCGGCTTCCCGATCAAGGCCGCCCAGGACCTGGCCCACTGCTTCGACCTTGGGCCGGGCGACACCCTCTTCTGGTTCACCGACCTCGGCTGGATGATGGGTCCGTGGGCGATCTCAGGGTCGCTGATCCTCGGTGCCCGGCTCGTCCTCTACGAGGGCACGCCGGATCACCCCGGGCCGGATCGGCTGTGGTCGATCGTGGCGCGCCATCGAGTGACCCACCTCGGCCTGAGCCCGACCGTCGTCCGGGCCCTGATCCCGCACGGCACGGACCCCGTCCGGGCCCACGACCGATCGTCGCTGCGGGTCCTCGGCTCGACCGGCGAGCCCTGGAACCCCGATCCCTGGTGGTGGTACTTCCGCGAGGTCGGCGACGGCCGGTGTCCCGTTGTCAACTACAGCGGCGGGACGGAGGTCTCGGGCGGCATCGTGTCCGGCAATCTCCTGACGCCGATCCGGCCGATGTCCTTCGGTGGCCCGAACATCGGCGTGGCCGCGGACGTCGTCGACGTCGATGGCCGGCCCCTGCGAGGCCAGGTGGGAGAGCTCGTCATCCGCCAGCCGTTGCCGGGCATGACCCGCGGCTTCTGGAACGATTCGGTCCGCTACCTCGAAACCTACTGGTCGCGCTTGCCGGGCGTGTGGGTCCATGGTGACTGGGCGTTGATCGACCCCGACGGCTACTGGTACATCCAGGGCCGCTCGGACGACACCCTCAAGGTTGCCGGCAAGCGGGTCGGGCCGGCGGAGGTCGAGAGCGCCGCGGTCGCCCATCCAGCGGTCATCGAGGCAGCCGCGATCGGCATCCCCCACGAGGTCAAGGGCGAATCGATCGCCGTCTTCTGCGTCCTCGGTCCCGGCGAGGCCGACAGCGCCGAGCTCCGCGCGTCAATCAGTGCCGAGGTGGCCCGGGAGCTCGGGAAGGCCCTCAAGCCTGAGGTCATCGAGGTCATCCCGGCGCTGCCCAAGACTCGCTCCGGCAAGGTCATGCGACGGGTCATCCGGGCCGCGTACCTGGGCCTCGATCCCGGCGACATCTCCGCGCTCGACGATCCGCTCGTCCTCGAAGCCATCCGGGCACTGCGCGTCGCGCATCCATGATCCGGCGCGGCCGGTGGCCGCACGGACCGCTACGCGGAGGATCGGGCCAGCTCGGGCCGCCGTCAGGCCCGGACCCGGGGCCCGTCAGCCGCCTCGGGCGCGGCGCTTTGCT
>DASQFM010000018.1:0-10876 GCA_035633135.1 Candidatus Eiseniibacteriota bacterium | reverse complement strand
GGTCCCCACCCCCCCCCCCCCCCCCCCCCCCCGGGTGGTGGCCGGCGGTTGGCCGCCGACGAGCGGGCAGCCGCCCTCACCGTTCGGACTGGCGCTGCGCGCCGTGAGTGAGGCTGTGGCCCTGGGCGCCGGAGTCCAACTCGACGGTCCTCGAGGCCTCGTACCACAACCCCCAGATCGAGGAAGCCAGGCGCTTCAACGCGCTCCTGCGCGACGTGTGGGCAAACACACTATGACCACGTAAGGGACTCAGGGAGCGTCCACCGCCGCCGTCCGTTCGGAGGACTCGCGAGGATGCCGCGGAGAAACGCAGGCTCACGGCTGATGTCAACATCACCGATCGGAACGCCGTCCGGCTCTTGCACGACTGAGATTCCACCGGGTAGGCTACGTTGAGCGACTTGCGTTCCGCGGTTCGCGCCGCCGACGTCCCTCGAGCCACGGCCCGGTACGCAGGGTCTCTGTGGGAGCGTGACATGTTCCGTGTCGTCGCCGTGCCGCTGCTCCTGGTGGCCATGGTCCTCGCCGCCTGCTCAGCGAATCCCGCCGCGTCGGCCGTGGTCCCGTCCGATTCACCCACTGCGGAGGCCACACCGACCGCCGACTTGGCGGACTGGAATGCGTTCAAGGAGCGTGCCGAGGCCTACGCCGGCAATGCCTCCGCGATCGCAGAGCTCAGTGACGGCTTCTGGGTGGTCGACCTCGGCCCGGACAAGGCGCCGAAGGTGGCGGAGGACCTTCGTCAGGAGAGCGAGGAGTTGCTGGGCTGGCTGGACGAGAACCCGCCCGACGCCTGCTATGCCGCTTCGTGGGACTCCCTGCACGCGGCTGCCAAGCAGGTGGCAGCAGGAGCGGAGGCGTTCTTGGCCGATCCAGCCCAGTTCGAGAGGGCCTACCGGGAGATGTCCAAGGCCGGTAGTGATCTCACTGGCACGGTCGCCTCAATCCAGGACTCCTCCGCCACGAGCCTGCGTTGCTCGGCGGATGGAACCCCGTAGGGCGTCTCGACCTCGACGGCTCGACGCTCCAGCCCGAGTCCCTCGGCCTCGCCCGCGAGCCGCTACACCCCTACATCGTCGAGCACGTCAATCAGCACCTCAAGGAGCGAGATCCGAGCGACGAGGGCGAGTTCGCCTTCGGGCTCGACCTGATCTTCGACGGCCTCCAGAGAATCCCGCGACATGGCTTGACGCCGCTACCTGAATGAAGCCCGTGGACGAGCGACAACCTCGTCGCAGGCCGGCTTGGAGCCGTTCAGGCAGAACGTGAGGGTCTTCCGGAACGCCGCCCCGGACGCGCATATCGAGGGCCACCGCTACTTCGAGACTGGCGACGGGGAAGTGGCTGCTCGAGATCGCCGCCATCGGCAGCTAGACGTCTTGGGATCGCTGATCCAGAATACTCCAGGGGAGTATTAGTGAGGGGTGACAGGTTCGTGAACCGTCGATCAGTCCACGGCCACGGCGAGCAAGGCATCACTCACCACGGCCACGCCGCGGCGGGTGCCAGCCACACCATGTCCCACGACCGTCACGCCGGCCATTCGGTCGCGATGTTTCGCGAGAAGTTCTGGCTGACCTTCGCGCTGACGATCCCGGTGATCGTCTGGAGCCGCGATCCGCAGGACTGGCTCGGCTACCAGGCGCCGGTCTTCCCAGGGTCCGACTTCATCCCCGCGATTCTCGGCACGGTCGTCTTCCTGTACGGCGGGCTCGTGTTCATCCGGGGTGCGCGAAGCGAGCTGGCCGACAGGCAGCCCGGGATGATGACGCTGATCTCGCTCGCGATCATCGTCGCGTTCATCGCCAGCTGGGCCGGCACGCTCCGCCTGTTCGAGGTCGAGATCTGGTGGGAGCTCGCCACCCTGATCACGATCATGCTGCTCGGGCACTGGCTCGAGATGCGCTCGATCGCCCAGGCGCGCGGCGCGCTTGCTGCGCTCGCGGAGCTGCTGCCCGACAGCGCCGAGCGGGTGACCGACGGCGGTACGGAGACCGTCCCGCTGGCGGGGCTTGCCGTTGGCGACGTCGTGCTCGTCCGTCCGGGGGCTCGGGTGCCCGTGGATGGCGTCGTGGTCGACGGCGGCGCGGATGTCGACGAGTCGATGATCACCGGCGAGTCGAAGTCGGTCACCAAGGAGACCGGCAGCAAGGTCATCGCCGGGACCGTTGCGGCCGGCGGGAGCCTGCGCGTTCGTGTTACGGCCGTCGGCGAGGCAACCGCGCTGTCGGGGATCATGCGCCTGGTCGAGGCGGCCCAGGCGTCGGCCTCGCGCGCCCAGGCGCTCGCGGATCGAGCGGCGGCGGTCCTGTTCTACGTCGCTCTCGGGTCAGGTCTCTTGACGCTTGTCTTCTGGTGGCTGCAGGGCGATCGGGAAGGCGCCCTTGTCCGAACGGCCACGGTGCTGGTCATCGCCTGCCCGCACGCCCTCGGGCTGGCCATCCCGCTCGTCATCGCGATCAGCACGTCGCTCGGCGCCCGAAACGGCCTCCTCGTCAAGGACCGCATCGCCCTGGAGCGGGCGCGCGAGCTGCAGGTCGTCATCTTCGACAAGACCGGAACGTTGACGAAAGGCCAGCCGGTCCTGGCCGCCGTGGCCACGGATGGCGTGGGCGAAGAGGAGCTGTTGCAGCTCGCCGCATCCGTCGAGGCGGATTCGGAGCACCCGCTCGCTCGGGCGATCGTCGAGGGCGCCCGGAAGCGAGGCATCAAACCGGACGCTGCCATCGCGTTCGAGGCGCTGGCCGGCCGTGGCGCCCGCGCGCGAGTCGGCGATCGCAGCGTCGCAGTCGGCGGGCCGCAGCTGCTCACCGCGCTGGGCCTCAAGCCGACCGGTGACACGGAGGCCTGGGCTCGCGAAGGTCGTACGGTGCTCCACGTGGTCGTCGACGGCGCCGTCATCGGTGCGCTCGCGGTCGAGGACGAGATCCGACCAGAGTCGGCCGAGGCGGTTCGGGACCTCCATGGCCTGGGCCTGCGGGTCGCGATGATCACCGGCGACAGCCAGGCCGTCGCCGACTCGGTCGCCCGGCGCCTCGGCATCGATGAAGTCGCGGCGCAGATCCTGCCCGCCGACAAGGCGGCCGCGGTGAAGCGCTTCCAGCGGGATGGCCGGAAGGTCGCGATGGTCGGCGACGGCGTCAATGACGCCCCGGCGCTGGCGACGGCCGACGTCGGCATCGCGATCGGGGCCGGAACGGACGTCGCCGTCGAGTCAGCCGGCATCGTGCTCGTTCGCAGTGACCCTCGCGACGTGGTCGGGGCGATCGAGCTGTCCCGGGCGACCTACCGGAAGATGATCGAGAACCTGGTCTGGGCAACCGGCTACAACCTCGTTGCGATCCCCATCGCCGCCGGCGTCCTGGTGCCGTGGGGGATCGACCTGCCGATGGCGGTTGGGGCGATCGCCATGAGCGCGTCCACGATCATCGTGGCCGCCAACGCCCAGCTGCTCCGAGGGTTGCGACTCCGGCGCGAGGCCGCGCCAGCGGGGGAACGACTCTCGCTGCCCGTGTGACGATCCACCTTGCACGCGTTCGTGCGAGGCGGCGGATGCTCAGCGACACTCTGGCGACCAAGCACGAGAGGGAGGTTCGAGGATGCAGATGGACGAACCACAGGGCGAAACGGCGGTCGACCCGGTCTGTGGCATGACGGTCGACATCGAGCGGGCGACAGCCGATGGCCGCACCGCCGAGCACAACGGCAGCACGTACTACTTCTGCGGCAAGGGTTGCTTGCTGGATTTCCGCGACGATCCGGAGAAGTACTTCGACCCGACCTACAGACCGTCGATGTAGCGGGGCCCGCTGGCATGGCGACGGCGGACCTCGCCGGACGACTCGATCTCGAGATCGCGACGGCGGCCATCGCGGCGGCAGATCCGGCGATGTCGGCGTTCGTCGCCCGCGCGGGTCCGCTCGAGTCGCGGCCAGGGCAGGGCGACCACTTTCGCTCCCTGGCCCGGGCGATCGTCTTCCAGCAGCTCGCGGGGAAGGCCGCAGCGGCGATCCACGGCCGCGTCGAGGCAGCCCTCGGTGGGCAGATCAGCCCAGCGGGCATCCTGGCCACCGCGCCCGAGACGCTGCGTGCCGCCGGCCTCTCGGCGAACAAGGCAGCGTCGCTCGTCGACCTCGCCACGAAGTCGCTCGACGGCGCGGTTCCGCTGGCGGGCATCGAGGCCTTCGACGATGAGGAGATCATCCTTCGGCTGACCACCGTCCGGGGCATCGGTCGCTGGACCGCCGAGATGTTCCTGCTCTTCGAGCTGCAACGTCCGGACGTCTGGCCTGTCGACGACCTTGGCGTGCGCAACGGGTGGACGCTGATCCATGGCCTGCCGGAGATGATCAAGCCGAAGGAGCTGCAGGCCGCGGGCGAGCGGTTCCGGCCCCATCGGAGCGCCGTCGCGCTGTACTGCTGGCACGCCGTCCACATGGCCCGCGGCGAGGTTCCGGGCAGCTAGACCCGCTGGGTTGTCGCGCGCCGGGGCTAGCGGCCCTCGCGCAGGAGCGCCGCAGCCATGCCGATCGTGACGACACCGGCCGCGTCGAGGATAAGCAAGGCGACCGGTCGACCCCCGGCCAAGAGCTCCAGCAGGGCAGCGATGACGCTGAGGCCGTTGAACGTCAGAGCCATCACGGCGGGGATCCAGGCGGCGCTCCACCGTCTGGATCGCAGGACCAGCCATCCGCCGACGGCAGCTCCCAGCGTGGCAGCGCCGCCCTGGCGGTAGACGAAGTCGTCGGCGCCGCTGTAGCCGAACAGCTGCCCGAAGGCGCCACCCAGGTTGATCGGAACGAGCCCGAAGAACGCCGCGGCCACCGTGCCAATCGCGAACAGGACCACGATCCAGGTGGCGAGATCCGGGGCCGGCTCGTCATCCGCCGCGGGCTCCGGCGGCCTCACCACGAAGGTGGTCGTGGCCGCGGTGAAGACGATCGAGGCGTACAGGATCACGTAGACGACCGGCTGCGCATCCCCCGCGAGGATCGCGGTGAGGCACGCACCGATCGACGCCGCGTTGAAGACCGCCGCCGAGGCGATCGGGATCCGGAGCTCGTCCCAGCTGCGCCGGTAGCCGACCGCCAGTCCAGCGGCGTAGCTGAACGTCGCTGCACCGGCCAGGCGGTACATGAAGGTGTCCGTACCGCTGAAGCCCGTCAGCGACGCGAACAGCGCCGGCGCGAGGAACAGTGCCAGGCCGAAGAAGGCCCCCGCCGCGATCAGCAGGACGAGCAACCACCGGAACAGTGCGCCGCGGGTCGAGCTGGCCACGGCGACAGTATGCCGAGGCGGTCGGGCCGCGGCAGGCTGCGCAAGAACGGCGGGTGACGGGCGCCTTGATCGCCGGAGAGTCCAGAATTGCCGGCATGATCATGCCCGCAGGTCGCTGGGGCGCTCGTTCGATCCAGATCGCCTGGCTACCCTCGAGCTCGAGACGTGGCGCGCGATCGCGAACCGAAGGAGACCTCGATGGCCGCTTCGACCGCCACCTTCACCGGCTTCCGTCGCGAAGCCGTGGAGTTCCTCGCGGATCTCGCGGAGAACAATGATCGGACCTGGTTCCAGGCCCGCAAAGGGGACTACGAGCGCCTCCTGAAGAAGCCGCTCGAGGCGCTCTGCGTGGCCCTCGACCAGGAGTTCACCGATCGTCGAATCCCGCTGACCGCGGATCCGCGCCGGTCGCCGTTCCGGATCTATCGCGACGTCAGATTCTCGAAGGACAAGTCGCCCTACAAGACGAACGTGGGCGCCAGCTTCGCCTACGCCGAGCGGGCTGCCGACGGGTCGCTGGCGCCGCGCGGCGATCGCCGCGGCGGCGGCTATTTCCACCTCCAGCCGGGCGAGATCTTCGTCGGCGGCGGGATGTGGCATCCCGAGCCGGGGCCCCTCGCGGCCTGGCGGGCGGCGGTGGCCAACGACCCCGATCGGGTCCACGCGGCGATCGACGACCCGGCGTTCGTGGCCCGCTTCGGCAGCGTCGACGGGGACCGCCTCAAGCGAATGCCCGCAGGCTTCGCCGCAGAGCACCCGGACGCCGACCTGCTGACCCTCAAGGACGTGACCTTTTTACGACGACTGGCCGACGACGAGGCATTCTCGTCGGACCTCCCCACGGTCCTGGCCACCGATCTCGCTGCGGCCGTGCCGCTCCTGGGCCTCCTGGCGTCGCTCGGCAGCTGACGGCGCTCCGGCGCCGGCCGCTCAGTGGCAGGTGCCCGAGCCGGCGTCGGTGAACGTCTGGCCGGCGATCGGGATGAAGCTGAAGCTGTAGTCGGCCGACGACAGGTCGAGCTTCAGCACGCCGTAGGTCGTGCCGTTGCGGACGAGGCTGTTCGCGCGGATCGTGGTGAAGGCATAGTGGCTCCGGCCGCCGGTCCCGGCGATGATCTCCAGGATGCCGTTCGTCGCGTCAGCAGCGCCAGTCGGCGTCTGCGGCGCGAAGCGCTCGTAGTCGTGATCGTGGCCCGAGATGACGATCTCGGCGCCGAAGTCATAGAGCGCCTGCCAGAACGCCTGGTACGTTGCGTCGCTGCCGTGCTCGCCGGAGCTGAAGCGCGGGTGGTGCCAGTACGCGAGCACGCAGGCATGCGGGTTCGCGGCGAGATCCGTGCGCAGCCACTGCTCTTGAGTGGACCCGGCGCCGCAGCCACCAACCGCCGCGCAGTTGCTGTTGAGGGCGTAGATCCGCCACGCCCCGAGGTCGTAGGCGTAGTAGCCCTTGGTTGAATCGCCGGCCGCCGCCCCGAAGTAGCCGTAGTAGCCGGTCGCGCCCGGCGTGTTGTAGTCGTGGTTGCCCGGCGCCGGCTTGGTTCGGGCCAGGTGCCGGCCCCAGTTCGGGTTGTAGCAGTTGGCGAACTCGGTCGCGGTGCCGTTGTCGTAGACGTTGTCGCCGGCCGTGAAGACAGTCCCGGCGATCCCGTCGAGGAGATTCGCCGTCGCCTCGTCGCCGGTCGACGCGCAGGACGCGATGTCGCCGGCACCCACGAAGACAACGCTGGTCGGGCTCGGGGTCGGCGTCGGGGTCGGCGTCGGGCTCGGGGTCGGCGTCGGGCTTGAGTTCGGCGTGGGCGTCGGCATGGGCGTCGACGACGGTGTCGGGCTGGGGGTCGCCGTCGGCGTGGGCGCCGGGGTCGGGCTCGGCTTGGGCGTCCGCGTCGCCTTGGGGCTATGGCCGGGGTTGACGGGCCGCACGGCTGGAGCTCGCCCATCGGACGAGGCCGCCTGGGCGATGACCGGCAGGACCCCGATACCCACCACCAGGGCGATCAGGATGCGTGCCCGCCAGGTGACCGACCGCATCGAATGCCTCCCCCAGGGATCGAACGGCCGGCGCTCGCGTCACCGGCTCGCGGCCCGGCCGAGCATCGGCCCCTCGGCGGCGCCTGTCAACCGCCCCAACCGTACCGGTTGGCGCCACCGCCATCCCGGCCGGCCCTGGCGGGTCGGGATCCGGCATCCGCGGTTTCTCAGCAACATCTCAGACGGCGCCGCCTCAATGGGCAGCATGGACATCGAGACCGCGACCGACGACACCCAGCCGACAACCGAGATCGACCCGACACGAGTCCAGCCGACCCACGATGCCGGCCCGCCCGTCGCCACGGCCCCGATCGCCTCCACCGACGCCGAGCCGGCGCCTCCTCCCCGGCTCGAGCAACCGGTGACGATGCCGGTCCCCCGGTCGCCCCGTGCGGGCGGTCGGGGGCTCGCCGGCGTCCTGGCCGCCAGCCTCCTCTCGGCGGTCCTCGCCGCGGGCGGCACGGCCGCCCTCTTCCAGAGCGGGGCGATCAGGGAGCCGGCCGCCACCCCGGCGCCGACCTCGAACGCCACGACCACCAGCACGACCCAGACGAGCGCCGCGGACGGCGATATCACCGCGATCGTCGCCACGGCCAAGGCTTCGGTCGTGACCATCACCGCCGACGGGACGACGACCTCGCGCTTCTCGCAGTCGATCCCCACAGAGGGGGTTGGCTCCGGTGTGATCCTCACCGCGGGCGGCTACATCCTGACCAACCGCCACGTCGTCGAGGGGAGCCAGAGCCTGACGGTGGCCCTGCCCGACGGGCGCGAGCTGCCGGCGACGGTCATCCGGATCTCCGACACCACCGATCTCGCCCTCATCAAGGTCGAGGCCACGGGCCTGGCCGCGGCGAAGATCGGCGATGCCACGGCGATCAAGGTCGGCGAGACGGCGATCGCCATCGGCAGCCCGCTCGGGACCTACACCGAGACCGTGACCCGGGGCATCGTCTCCGGTCTCGATCGCGATGTGACAGTCAGCGACGCGGCCGGCCGCGGCCAGACGACGCTGAAGGGCCTGGTCCAGACGGACGCCGCGATCAACCCCGGCAACAGCGGCGGGCCACTGCTCGATGGCACCGGGTCCGTCATCGCCATCAACACCGCGACTGCGACGAGCGCCGAGGGACTCGGCTTCGCGATCCCGATCTCCGCGGCCGCCGACCTGATCCAGCTCGCGCGGTCCGGGGCAACCGCCTGACCGCCGGCTGCGGGACCACGACCTACCATGCCCAGACGAGCGCGAGCTCGAGCGACGTCAACGACGGTGACACGGTGATCGTGCGGGTTGGGCAGCCGAGTGCCAGCGGCACGACGACCGGTCCGACGGCCAGCGACGTCACGATCGTCCAGTAGGCAGGGAGACCGGGGCCGATGCATCTCCTCCTCGTCGAGGACGACGAACGTCTCTCACGCGTCCTTCGACGGCTGCTCGAGGAGGACCGCCACGTCGTCGAGCTGGCGCGCGACGGGCGCACAGGCCTGGAGCTGGCTGAGTCAGCGGCCGGCGTCGAGGCGATCATCCTCGACATCGGCCTGCCGGACATGTCCGGGCTCGAGGTCGCCCGCAGCATCCGGCGCGACGGTCGCGACGTGGCGATCCTGATGCTGACTGCCCGCGACACGGTCAACGATCGGGTCACCGGCCTCGATGCGGGCGCCGACGACTACCTGGTGAAGCCCTTCGCCTACGAAGAGCTGTCGGCCCGCCTTCGGGCGCTGGCGCGGCGCACGGAATCCGGCCCTCGCCGACCGGACCCGGTCATCGAGGTGGGCCCGATCCGGCTGGACGAAAAGACCCGCCGGGTGACGGTCGAGGGCCGAACCGTCGACCTGAGCCCCCGCGAGTTCTCGCTGCTCGAGTGCTTCCTCCGCCATCCCGGCCAGAGCCTGACGCGCGACCAGCTGCTGGACCAGGCCTGGCCGTTCAGCGTCGCCGTCACGCCCAACGCGGTCGATGCGTACATCCATTACCTGCGCACCAAGCTCGGTGTCGCAGGCGGCCGGATCGAGACCGTCCGGGGTGTCGGCTACCGGCTCGCCGATGCCTGACGCGCCGGCGCCCAGCGCCCCGGATCGAGCCGAGATCGACGCCGGAGAGGCCGACGCCGGGCTCGTGCGTTCCGTCCGCCGCCGGCTCGTCCTGTGGAGCGGCGGCACCACCCTGCTGGTGCTCCTCGTTCTGGCGGTGGCGCTGTATGTCAGCGTCGCCTCGACGCTGGAGGCGGCCGGGACAGCGGTCCTCGACGACCGCGCCCGTGACATCGTTGCCGCGCTCCGCAACGAGCGACCGGGCCCGGACGAAGCCCATACCGACTTCTCGTTCGGCGGCGGGGGGACGTTTGCCATCCTCATCGCTCCCGACGGGACCACGATCGGGCCGCGGCAATTCCAGATGCCGAGCGGCCTGCCGGACGGAGACGCCGCGGCGGCGGCAACCGCGACCGGGCGAGACGTTCGCCTCCGGCTGGTGACGTTCAGCGGGCCCAGCGGCGCGGCGGACGTCGCCGTCCCGGTCCGCCAGCTCACCGTGCCGACCGATACCTCGGAGGGCCGCTTCGTCGTCCAGGTCCTGCAGGACCGGACGGCCGAGGCCCGGACCCTCGGCAGCCTGCTCGCGGTCCTGCTCGTCGGTGGCCTGGTCGTCGTGCTCGTCGCCTTCGGCTTCGGGACGATCTACGCCCGCCGGGCGCTGGTCCCGATCCGCAACTCGTTGACCGCCCAGCGCGCCGCGCTCCGTCGCCAGCGTGACTTCGCCGCCGACGCCAGCCATGAGCTGCGCACGCCGTTGACCGTCATCCGGAGCTCGGTCGATCACCTGCGGCGCAACGCCAAACAGCCTGTCGAGAAGGTCGGCGACGCGCTCGAGGACATCGACGCCGAGGTCGAGCACCTGACGTCCATGGTCGAGGGCCTGCTCCTCCTGGCCCGCTCCGACTCGGGCGCCATCACCCTCGAGCGCCTGCCCGTCGACCTCGACGATGTCGCCAGCGAGGCCGCATCGGCAATGGCGGCCACCGCGCAGGCCCGGAATGTCCGCCTGGTGGTGGATCCCGAGCCGGCGCCCGCGGTTGGCGACCCGGCGCGGCTTCGCCAGCTGGTGATGATCCTCGTCGACAACGCCATCCGCCACAGCCCGACCGGAGGGGAGGTGCGAATCATTGTCCGCCCCGCGGCCGATGCCGCCGGCGCCGCCAGCGCGATGACCCTCGCCGTGGAGGATGACGGCCCGGGGGTGCGGCCCGAGGACGCCCCCCACATCTTCGAGCGGTTCTGGCGGGCGCCCGGCGCCCCGGCGGGTGGAACCGGCCTCGGCCTTGCCATCGCTCGCTGGATCGCCGAGGGCCACGGCGGCGGGATCAACGTCACCGGCCGGCCCGAGGGCGGCGCCCGCTTCGAGGTCCGCATTCCCGGCCGCCCAGTCCCACCCGCGAGTGCCGCTCCATCGCCGGCCGGCTCCCCGGTCGGCTGACCAGCCCAGGAGGTTTCCATGATCCGCCGCCCGGCCCCGCGCCTTGCCATTCCACTCGTGATCGGCGCCATCGTGGTCGGAGGGCTCAGCATCGCC
>DASQFM010000017.1:0-5168 GCA_035633135.1 Candidatus Eiseniibacteriota bacterium | reverse complement strand
TTATCGGTGGCGATCCAGCCGCGGCGCTCGAGACCGGGGCTTCGGACCGTCCGGCCCGAGCCGACACGACTGCCCTGGCTGATGAGGACCCCGGCTTCGGACGCCCGCTCGAGGGCGGCCTGCTCTCCGGGCGTCGGCCATCCGGCGCCCGTCCCGGCGCTGATGATCGCCCGCGCACCGGCGGCGACCGCGGCGTCGATGAGCGCCCCGTCGGCGCCCAGGTAGGAGACCACGATGTCGACCCGCGGCAGGGCGTCGATCCGGCGGAGATCGAACTCCGTGGCGGTCGTATGGGGCCGCAACGGCCGGTGGTAGTACAGGATCCTGCCGTCGCTGTCGGCGTACCCGAGCGGGCCGAGGTCGCGTCCCTCGAAGGCCTCGACGCGGAATGTCGCCGTCTTGGTGACGTCCCGCGCGCTGTGGATGGTGTCGTTCAGCACGACCATCACGCCCATCCCCGTCGAGGCTGGATCGGCCGCGACGCGGACGCCGTTGAGCAGGTTGAGGTAGCCGTCGGCGCTCAGTGCCGACGACGGCCGCATCGCCCCCACGACCACGACGGGCCGCTCGACCTTCAGGGTCAGATGCAGGAAATACGCCGTTTCCTCGAGCGTGTTCGTGCCATGGGTGATGACCATCCCGTCGGCCCGGCCGGACTCGAAGGCCTGATGGACGGTGACCGCGAGATCGAACAGGTCGGCGTCCGTGATCGCGTGGCTCGGGATGCGGCGGAACGGGGTTTCCTCGATCCGCGCCACGGACGCGAGCTCCGGCACGCGGCTCGCGAGCTCGCCATCGTCGAGCCGCTTGCCGGTTTCGAGGTACCACGCCAGGTCGAGCCGATCGAGCCCGACCGATTCGATGGTCCCGCCCGTGAGGAGCAGGGCCACCGTCGGTAGCCGCGACCCGGGCGCTTCGACGGCGGCGACCCCGCGGCCTCGCGTCAGCGCCGCGCGCCCACCGACTCGGGCTCGCCGGCCGACGACGGCGTCACGAGCGGATCGGCCTCGGTCGCCAGTGATTCGGCGGCAACGGATGCTTCGAGCGCCGCCGACGAGGCGGACGGCCTGACCTCGCAGTGGTCGGCCCAGGCGGTGGCGACCCGGGCCGGTGGCTGGAAGCCGCTGACCCGGCTGATGAGTCGCCGGATCCGGAGCCCTTCCAGCGGCCCGAGGGCGTAGAGCGGCATCCTCGTCAGCCAGACGGCGCTGCCCAGACTCACCGCGTCGGCGCCGGCCCAGAAGAACTCGCGGCAGTCATCGAAGGTACGGATGCCGGCCGTGGCGATGATCGGCAGCCGGATCCCGGCGTCCCGTAGCTCGGCCACGACCCGCAAACCGATCGGCTTGATCGCCCGGCCGGAGATGCTGCCGAACCGGTTCTTCATCCATGGCTCGCCGGTCTCCGGGTCGAGACGCAGACCTTTGACCGCGTTGATCGCCGTCAGCGCGGCAACGCCGCGACGCTCGGCGAGCCGAGCCTGGCCGACGTAGTCCTCATCCGGCGACAGCTTGAGGATGACCGGGTGGCGACTCTTCGGAACCGCGCGCCGGAGGACCTCGTCGAGGATGGTCTCGAACGCGAAGTTGACGTTGTGGCACGAGACGTTGAACTCGACCGCGGCGATGTCGCCCGGCGCCGCGCGCTCGTTGACGACGTCGACAAGGTGCTCGAACTCATCGGCGGAGAAGCCGCCCAGCGAGATGATCCGGTTGAGGTTGGCCGTCCGCGGGTAGTACTCGTCGAAGTAACGGTCGATCCCGATGTTCGACCAGCCGAAGGCGTTGATCCAGCCGCCGTCGACCTGGCGCACGGCCCGGGCGTACAGCCGGAGCATCGCCGGGAACTCGGTCGGCCGCCAATCCTCACGCAGGGAGAAGTGGCCTCCGCGCGGCTCGACGGTGAGGGTCCGCGTGGTGACCGCTCCGAAGCGCTCGAGCGGGACCCACTGGGCGATCGGGCTGAGCCCGTACAGGATCAGCTTTCGCTTCGAGGCGCCGTAGCCGAGGAGGCTGGCCGAGGTCAGCAGGCGGTTTCGGAGCTTGATGCCATTGAGGTCGATCGAGGTCATGTCCTACCTTGCGATCTCCGACGCGCAGCCGCCCGCCGGCGCCGAGGGCCGGGGCTCGCCAATCATCGCACTCATCGCGGCGCTGCTCCGACCTCCGGCTGCAGGTTCAGCACGCGAGCCAGAAATTCCTCGCGATCGGCGACCGCGTCCGGGTGCCGCAGCCCGTGCTGGGCGTCGTACCGCTTCAGCTCGACGGCCGAGCTCTCGCCGGCTGCCCGACGAAGCTCGAACCCCGCCATCGGCGCGACGTAGAAATCGCGGTCCGCGAGCTGGAGCAGGATGGGCCGGGGTGCGATCCCGGCGATCCGTTCGACGGGATCCAGGCGCCGCATCGCCGCGAGGTAGTCGATCCGATCCTCGGCGATCGCCCAGAACGGCAGGAACCAGTCGGCCCAGCGCGGGGTCGGTGTCATCGCGACAACGCCGCTGATGCGCGGATCCGAGGCCGTCGCGAGGATGGCGAGCATCGCACCGAAGTCGTGACCCGCGGCGGCCACGCAGCCTGGATCGACGCCGGCGACCTCGACCAGGAAATCGACGGCGGCCCGGAATCGGGCTACCTCAGCCTCCACCTCCTTCGCATCGGGCGCGGCGCCGCTGGGGTCGATCCGCCACGGGAATCGGCCCTGCGGCAGGAGCGAGACGACGCCGCGGCCGGCAAGCGACCGCGCTTCCTCGAGGAACTCGGTGCGATTGCCGTCGGGCGCTTCGGTGTCCAGCCAGTGCCACATGACCAGGCCGGGATGGCGGCCGGCCGGTGCGGCGCCGGCCGGCCGGACGAGGTACGCCTCGACCGCCTCGCCGGCCCCCCCAAACGAGAGGTCCTCGACGGCGACATCGTCCCGGTTGAGAGCCATCGCGGCCGAATGGTACGGCGCGGGTCGATCAACGGAGGCGGTACACCCGCGCCTCCTTGAATGCCAGATCCTCGAGCTCGGTCGTGGTGCGGACGTCGAAGGTCGCGAGCTCGACCAGCTCGGCCGCCGGCAGATACCGCCGACCCGGGTCGCCGACGAGCACGTCGATCCCGACCTGCTGCGCCCGCCGTAGCCACGGCAGGACCCGAGCCGCCAAGGTTTGCTCATACCAGGTGTCGCCGGCCAGGATGAGGTCGACGTCGGGCGGATCCTCGTCGAGCAAGTCGCGACAGGTCACCTCGACGCGGACACCGTTGGCGCGCGCGTTGACCCCGATTGCCGCCTCGGCGAACGGGTCGATGTCGGTGGCCGTCACGGCCGCCGCTCGGGCGAGTCCCGCCGCGATCGCCACCAATCCGGATCCACTCCCGGCGTCCAGCACGCGCCGGCCGGTGACCGCCTCGGGATGGTCGCGAAGGTAGGACGCCAGCGCCAGCCCGCCAGACCACGCGAACGCCCAGTACGGCAGCGGCGCGTCTGGATCGTCCAGCTCGCGCTGGACCGCGTGCCACAGCGGCAGCACCTCGTCTGCGAGGTGGAGACGGATACCGTCCAGCCCCGCGACCGCCTGGAGGCGGGTATGGCGGAGGACGAACGCGCGGCGTGAATGGCGCACGCGCCGACTGTACGTGGCGAGGCGGTTCACGCCGTAGCTGCTCGCCGAGGTTTCGCCGCGGAGACCGCGGCCCGCTGCGGCTCAGCCGAAGGTGCAGTCGACGGTGACCTTGTCGAGGGCCGCGCGGAGCACCGCGAGCTCTTCATCGGCGAGCCGCGAGACGAACAGCTTCGAGATCCCACGCGCATGCACCGGCGCGGTCTCTGTCAGGCGAGCGACTCCCGCGTCGGTCAACATCACGACGACGCCGCGCGCGTCCGCATCGGTGTTGGCTCGACGAACGAGGCCCTCATCCACGAGCCGGGCGACGCGGCGGGTCATACCGGACCGCGAGATGAGCGCCCTTGCCGCGAGGTCCGTCATGCGCAGCTGACCCCCGGCGATGGCCAGCTGGGCGAGGACGTCGAAGTCCGCCAGGGCGAGACCGGTCTCCTGTTCCAGGTCGGTTTCGAGCTGTCGCAGGAGCGTCGCGTGGGCCTGCAGCAATGATGCCCAGGCGTCCAATCCAAGGCGGTTCGGGATCTCGTCGGCCACGAGCTCGTTGAAGACGTCGGCGACGTCGGGTTCCTGAAGTACTTGCATGCGCAACCAGATGTCGGTAGGATGTTTGCGGTTGCAAATATATCAGCCCAGCAGCCGGAAGGAAAGAACAGTGATTGCCGAACTCCTGCCCGACATCGATCGGGACATCGTCCGCCGCTACGGGACCATGGCCGATGAAACACGTGTGCGGCGAGCCGCGACGGCCCTCGAAGCGAACGGAATCAGCGTGCTCCGGGCTGCGAACGCGGCGGAAGCGAAGAAGATCGTCCTCGGTCTCATCCCGGACGGATCGCAGGTCCATCACGGGGCGTCGCAATCGCTCGAAGTGACGGGCATCACCGACGCTTTCCAGGAGTCAGATGAGTACGACTTCCTTCGGCCGCGGATCTGGAGCATGGACCGCAAGACCCAGGCAGATGAGATCCGCCGCCTGAGCGCAGCGCCCGACGTGATGCTCGGCAGCGTGCACGCCGTGACCGAGACCGGATCGTTGCTCGCCGCCTCGATGGGTGGCAGTCAGCTGGGACCGTATGTCAGCGGAGCCGGTCGAGTGATCCTCGTGGTCGGGACGCAGAAGATCGTCTCCGACCTCGAAGAAGGCCTCCGCCGGATCAATGTGTACGCCCTCCCACTCGAGGATGCCCGGGCCATGGCGGCGTACGGGATTCACAGCGCGGTCAACAAGGTCCTCATCATCAACCGCGAGATTGCCCCCGGGCGGATCACGGTCGTCTTTGTCGACGAGGTCCTCGGCTTCTAGCTCACGCGAGAGCAGCGAACGACCGACCTCGGAGGAGGAGCGACCTCGAATCATGGCCCCGTCTTTGCGCATTCCCCCCGTGGCTGGCGATTCGCGCTGGCTCGCCCTCGTCGTCCTCTGCGCCGGAATGCTGATGATCGTCCTCGATGCGACGATCGTGAACGTGGCGCTGCCCTCGATCCGGAGCGATCTTGGCTTCGCCCAGTCGAGCCTGTCCTGGGTCGTCAATGCCTACCTGATCGCGTTCGGTGGTGTCCTGCT
>DASQFM010000016.1:0-6877 GCA_035633135.1 Candidatus Eiseniibacteriota bacterium | reverse complement strand
CAGTACCGGAGGCTCCTCCGCGGTCTGGAACGCCCCACGGATCAGATGGCGGATGAAGCGGGGTCCCGGCGCCGCTTGGAACGCCCCACGATCCAGGGCCCAGCCCAGGTTGCGAAATGTCAGCCCGCGAAGTGCCAGATGCCGAGGCCGTAGCCGGCGACGAGGATCACGAAGGTCGCGAACGCCAGGCCCAGCCAGAACAGCACCGACAGCACGACCGGCGTGGGCCGCATCTCCGGGTTGTTGAGCGGCGGCAGCTTGCGCCGGCCGAGGGCGGCGCCCCAGCGCGGCGAGTTCAGCTCGGTCCGGTAGTCAGGCGTGCTTTCCGGGCGCGGCTCGAGGCCGCCCTTGCCGTCGGGCCGGTGCAGCTGCAGGCTCATCGATCAGATCCCGCGGTCGAGACCGGTGTTGGCGAGAGGAATGTATCCGCTCCGGCCCCGCCTTCCAGTCCCTCGCCGCGGATGTCGAGCTTGCGCGCCACGCCGTCCTCCCAGAGCAGCATCTCCTGGGTGAACGCGACCTCGCTCGAGAACAGCGCCCCGACGGACTCGCCGCGATGGATCCGCTTGATCGCCTCACCGATCAGCGGCGCGATCGACAGCGTCGTGATCCGCGGCAGCCGCTTCGCGGCGGGCAGCGGGACGGTGTCGGTCAGCACGAGCTCCGCCAGGCTCGACGCTTCGATCCGGTCGATCGCCGGGTCGGACAGGATGCCGTGGGTGGCGCACGCATAGATCTCGCTGACGCCCTCGCGCTCGAGGGCGTGGATCGTCTCGGTGAGCGTGCCGGCGGTATCGATCTCGTCATCGACGATCACGGCGCGCTTGCCCCGGACGTCGCCGATGACGTTCATCAGCTCGGCCCGGTCCAGGTTGCCGACCCGCCGCTTCTCGATGATCGCCAGCGGCGCGTCGAGGAGCTCGGCGAAGGTGCGGGCCCGCTTGGCGAAGCCGAGGTCGGTCACGATGACCAGGTCCTCGAGATGCTTGTGCTTGAAGTAGTTCGACAGGATGTGGACGGCAGTCAGCTCATCGACAGGGATGTTGAAGAAGCCCTGGATCTGGCCCTGGTGGAGGTCCATGGTCAGCATCCGGTCGGCACCGGCGACGGTGATCATGTCGGCCACGAGGCGGGCCGTGATCGGGACGCGCGGCTGGTCCTTCTTGTCCGAGCGCCCGTACGAGTAGTAGGGCACGACCGCGGTGATCCGCCCGGCGCTGGCGCGCTTGAAGGCGTCGATCATGATGAGCAGCTCCATGATCGACTGGTTGACCGGGCGCGAGGTGGGCTGGACGATGAAGACGTCCTTCTCGCGGACGTTGTCGAGGATCTTGACGAAGATGTTCTCGTTGGCGAACTGGAAGACCTCCAGCCGCCCGAGCTCGGTCGACAGGTAGCGGCAGATCTTCTGGGAGAGATCCCTGTTGGCGTTCCCGGAGTAGATCTGGAACTGGTCCGCGTACACGGGCGAGTCCTCCAGCCGGCCGAACCGGGGCCCGTTCAGGGCGCCAGCCCCGGAGTGGCGCGGGGGGAGCCGGCAGGACCGCCACCGGCACCCGGACCCGCCTCCGGGCCGCCATTGTCGTCGCTGCCAAGGTCTTCTGCCAACCCCGCCCGGAAGGCCGAGATCGCGACGACCCGATCGCCCTCGTTCATGCGCATCGTGATGACCCCGCGCGCCTGGGCGTGCTGGCGGTTGATGGTGTTGACGTCGGTTCGCACGACCTGGCCGCCGGCCGAGATGAGGAGCAGCTCCTCGTCGAGCTCGGTGACCTGCTGGACGGCGGCGACGTCGCCGGTCTTCTTGCCCTCGAGGCTGATGAGCCGCACGCCCTGCGAGCCGCGGTGCATCGTCCGGAACTCGGACAGTGGGACGCGCTTGCCGTAGCCGGTCTCGGTGAGCACCAGGAGGTCGGTATCGGGCTGGACGACGCTCATCGAGACCACGAAGTCCCCGGCCCGGGCGAGCCGGATGCCGATGACACCGGCGGCGTCGCGGCCCATGGCCCGAACGTCGGTCTCGTGGAAGCGGGCGATCTTGCCCTGGGCGGTCGCGATGATCACGTGATCGTCGCCGGTCGAGACATCGACCCAGGCCAGCTCGTCCTTCTCGTCGATCGTGATCGCCCGGATCCCGGTCGAGCGGACCCGCTCGAACTGCTCCAGCGGCGTCTTCTTGATCCGGCCCCGGCGCGTTGCCAGGACGAGGTAGCTGCCGGCCGTGAAGTCCTTGAGCGTGATCGTCGCCATCGGGACCTCGCCCGCCTCCACCTGGACGCCTGGCAGGTTGATGATCGGGATGCCCTTGGCCTGGCGGCTCGCGTCCGGGATCGAATGGACCTTGGCGCTGAACACCCGGCCGCGGTTCGTGAAGAAGAGGGCCCAGTCGTGGGTATTGGCGACGATCAGGTGCTCGACCGCGTCCTCCTCCCGGGTGACGTGGCCGATGATGCCCTTGCCGCCCCGATGCTGGCGGCGGTAGGTCGTGACGGGCTGGCGCTTGATGTAGCCGCGGCCCGAGATCGTGACGACGACATCCTCGTCGGCAATGAGATCCTCGTCGGTCATCTCGCGGCTGGAGTCGTCGGCGACCCGCGTTCGCCGCTCGCCGGCGTACTTCCGCTTCAGCTCGGTGAGCTCGTCCTTGATGATGCCGAGGACGCGGCCCGGGTTGGCGAGGATGTCCTCGAGCTCGGCGATGAGCTGGATGACCTCCAGGTACTCGTCCTCGATCTTCTTGCGCTCGAGGGCCGCCAGGCGGGCGAGCCGCATGTCGAGGATCGCCTGGGCCTGCCGCTCCGAGAGATCGAAGCCGCTCATCAGGTTCCGGCGGGCCACGTCCGTGTCGGCCGAGGCGCGGATCATCTTGATGACCGCATCGAGGTTGTCGAGCGCCTTCTTGAGGCCTTCGAGGATGTGGGCCCGGTCGCGAGCCTTGCCCAGGTCGAACTCGGTGCGGCGCCTGATGATCTCGCGGCGGTGGTCGATGTGGTGCTGGAGGACGGACTTCAGGGGCAGCGTCTGGGGCTGTCCGTCGACCAGGGCCAGCATGTTGGTGTTGAACGCGGCCTGCAGGGCGGTGTGCTTGAACAGGTTGTTCAGCACCTTGTGGGGGTTCGCGTCGCGCTTGATCTCGATGACCATCCGCATCCCGTCACGGTCCGACTCGTCACGCAGGTCCGAGATGCCGTCGACCTTCTTGTCCTTGACGAGGTCCGCGATCTTCTCGAGCAGGGCCGCCTTGTTGACCTGGTACGGCAGCTCGGTCACGACGATGGCCATCCGGTCGCCGCGGATCTCCTCGAACGCCACCTGGGCCCGCATGACGACCCGGCCGCGGCCATGGGCGTACATCTGGCGGATGGCGTCGATGGTCTCCCACTCGCCGGTGATCAGGTCGCGCTGGCGCTCGAACCTGAAGATCGTGCCGCCGGTCGGGAAATCCGGGCCGGTCACGAACTGGCAGAGGCCGTCGGACGTGATGTCGGGATCGTCGATGAGGGCGATGGTCGCGTCGACGATCTCGCCGAGATGGTGGGGCGGGATGTTAGTCGCCATGCCGACCGCGATCCCGGAGCTGCCGTTGACCAGCAGGTTGGGCAACTTCGCCGGGAGGACCGATGGCTCCTTCTGGGTGCCGTCGTAGTTGTCCCCGAAGTCGACCGTCTCCTTGTCGATGTCGGCGAGCATCTCGGCCGCCATGGCCGTCAGGCGGGCCTCGGTGTAGCGCATCGCCGCCGCCGCGTCGCCGTCGACCGAGCCGAAGTTGCCCTGGCCGTCAACGAGCGGGTAGCGCATCGAGAAGTCCTGGGCCAGCCGCACGAGGGCGTCGTACAGGGCGACGTCGCCGTGGGGGTGGTACTTGCCCATCACCTCGCCGACGATCGCGGCGCACTTGCGGTACGAGCTGGTGTTCGAGAGCCCCATCTCGCCCATCGTGTAGAGGATCCGGCGGTGGACCGGCTTCAGGCCGTCGCGCACGTCGGGCAGGGCACGGGCCACGATCACGCTCATCGCGTAGTCGAGGTACGAGACCTTCATCTCGTCCTCGATCCGGACGGATCGGATCTCCCCCAGGTTGCTGTCGGTCACGGTCGGTCGCTCCGACGCTCAGCCGTCGTCATGCCAGCGGTGGCTCGGGCATCGCGGCCCCGAGGCCCATCCCGGCGAATCGGCCGGCCAGCTCGGCCGCGCGCGAGGTCGGCGGGGCGCCGGGACGGCGGCGGATCCCCGCGAGCCGGTCACGCAGCCGGGCGGCGTCGCCGGGATCGAGCTTGGCCAGGCTGTCGCGGATGACCCACGCCCGCTGGCCGTCATCGGTCGCCGCAGCCGTCCCGGCCTCGGCGTCGAGCGCTGCAGCGGTGGCCGATCGGTCCACGAGGGTCATCGAACGGTATCCCCAGGACAGCGCCTTCTGGACGTCTGGCTCGGCGTCGCCGATCAGGAGGGCCAGCAGCGGCAGCGCCCGTGCCGCGACGCCGGGGTCGCGGCCGGCGCGGCGATCCACGTACGGGATCGTGGCGATCGTCGAGCCCACGAGCCGGCGCTCCCAGCGCGAAGGGGCCACCACGAGCTGCTCGAGCTCCGCCCAGCGATACGGCTCCCGGAGGATGCCCTTGCCGAATGGATGGGCGAGGGAGTCGACCGTGATCCAGTCGTCGGCGTCGCGCGCGGCACGACGGAGCAGCTGCCACGATCGCTCCGGCTCCGAGATGACCGTACGCTCGAGGATCGAAAGGGCGAACCAGCGAGCCTCGCGCTCCGGCTCACGGAGCAGCTGATCCGCGACCAGGAGCATCGCCGACGGCGGGTCGCGACGGCTGGCGGCGAGGAAGCTGCGCCGGAGGGCCGTCTGGAGCGGCGTCCGGACGCCGTGCGTCGGCCCGATGCCCGGGGCGACGAAGACCTGGCCGGCGCGGTGCTCCGGATCCGCCAGCTCGCGGAAGGCGTCCCCCAGTGCGCGGGCAAGGCGTGCCGGCTCCGGGATGTGATCCGCCAGCGCCCGTCCGAGCTCAGCGGCCCGTTCCTCGCGCGACGCGACGAAGGCCGCGGCGTGCGCCGAGACCGCGCTGTCGGCGGTGCGCCCGAACGGTCCCGCCATCACGATCGCGTCCCATCCGTGCTGGCCACGCGCCCGGGCGTAGCGGCCGCGGGCTCGGCGCGATCCAGGCGGTCGCCGGCCTTGCTGCCCTGGGGGCGATCGCCGGCGGGACGGAGGCGATACCGCGCCTTCAGGGCCGCCATCTGATCCGGGGGCGCCGCCACGAAGGCGCCCTCCCCGGTTGCCAGCACCTCGCCGGTTTCTCGGTCCACGATCCGGCCCGCGGTCCGGAACGTGCGGCGGCGATCCTCGGTGACCCAGCCCTCGGCACGGATCGGTCGTCCGATCGCGATCGGGCGGTGGAAGGCGACGGCCAGCCGGGCTGTGACGCCCCACGTGTCGCGACCGATCACCGACCAGGCCATGACCTCGTCGAGGATGCTGGCCACGATCCCGCCGTGGGCCACCGATTCCCAGCCCTGGAACCGCGGCTCGAGGGTCAGCTCGGTCCAGCAGCCCTGGGCATCGACGTGGAGCTCGAGGTGCAGGCCGTGCTCGTTCAGCTCGCCACACGCGAAGCAGTGATGCGGCTCGAACGCGAAGTCCTGGAAGGGACCGCGCCGGCGAGCCTCCACCGCCTCAGATGTCAAGGTTCTGCACCTTGCGCGCCTCGGCCTTGATGAAGTCCTTGCGCGGCGCAACCTTCTCGCCCATGAGCATCGTGAAGGTCGCGTCGGCCTCGACCGCATCGTCGATCTCGGCCCGCAGCAGGACCCGCGTCTCGGGATTCATCGTCGTCTCCCAGAGCTGGTCCGCGTTCATCTCGCCGAGGCCCTTGAACCGTTGCACGGAGAGGTTCTTGACGTTGAAGTCCTTGATGATCCGGTCGCGCTCCTTCTCGGTATGGGCGTAGCGAGTCTGCTTGCCCGTCGAGACGCGATACAGCGGCGGTTGGGCGATGTAGAGGTAGCCGGCCTCGATGACCTGCGGCATGTGGCGATAGAAGAACGTCAGCAGCAGCGTCCTGATGTGGGCGCCGTCGACGTCGGCGTCGGTCATGATGATGATCCGGTGGTATCGGAGCTTCGTGAGATCGAAGCTGTCGCCGATGCCTTCGATGCCGGCCCCCAGGGCGATGATCAGCGGCCGGACGTTCTCGCTGGCCACGATCTTGTCGAGGCGCGCCTTCTCGACGTTGAGGACCTTCCCGCGCAGCGGCAGGATCGCCTGGAAGCGGCGGTCGCGGCCCTGCTTCGCCGAGCCGCCGGCCGAATCGCCCTCGACGATGTAGAGCTCGCTGCGGGCCGGATCCCGCTCCTGGCAGTCGGCCAGCTTGCCCGGCAGCGCCAGGCCATCGAGGACGCCCTTGCGGATGACGAGGTCGCGGGCCTTGCGCGCAGCTTCTCGAGCGCGGGCCGAGGTGAGGCACTTCTCGATGATCCGGCGACCGTCGCCGGGATTCTCCTCGAGATACTGGGTCAGACTGTCCGAGACGGCGGTCTGGACCTGGCCCTTGACCTCCGCGTTGCCCAGCTTGGCCTTCGTCTGGCCCTCGAACTGGGGATCGGTCAGCTTCACGCTGATGACGGCCGTCAGGCCCTCGCGAACGTCGTCGCCCGACAGGTTGCCGTCCGAGTCCTTGAGCGCGCCGGACTTGCGGGCCCAGTCGTTGAGCGAGGCAGTCAGGGCCGACCGGAAGCCGGTCACATGGGTGCCGCCGTCGACGGTGTTGATGTTGTTCGCGAACGCAAGCACGTTCTCGGTGTAGGTGTCGTTGTACTGGAGGGCCACCTCGACGGCCGTGGTCCCCTCGCGCCGCTCGACGTAGATCGGGCG
>DASQFM010000015.1:0-7418 GCA_035633135.1 Candidatus Eiseniibacteriota bacterium | reverse complement strand
GCATTGACGAGCGTCGGCCGCGCGCTATAGTGCCCGCAAGTGGCGCGAAGTGGGGAATAGTGGGGAGCGGCGATCAAGTGGGGCACAGTCCCGCCGTCGCCCTCGGTCCACTTCCCGCCACCAGCGGACGATCGAATGGGCACTTCGGTCCCCGCGCCAACGATGACGGGCCCGCGGTCTCCGCGGGCCCGTCGAACTCGCTCAGGCGGCAGCAGACGGGCAGGGAACGGGACAGGTGTTCACCGGCGAGTTCCGGCACACGGTGGACGACAAGGGACGGCTCGCCGTCCCGGCCCGTTTCCGCGCCCAGCTGGAGGGCGGTGCCGTTGTCTCCCGCTGGATCGACGGCTGCCTCGCGATCCACACCCGGTCTGGCTGGGACGCGCTAGCCGCACGCGTCGCCGGCCTGCCGATCACCGACGCCGGAGCTCGGCTCTTCCAGCGCCAGATCTTCGGTGGCGCCGTCGAGACCGAGCTCGATCGGCAGGGACGTGTCCTGCTGCCGGCATACCTCCGCGAGGAGGCCGGCCTGGGCGAAGAGGCGCTGGTCGTCGGAGCGCGCGACCACGCCGAGATCTGGGCGCCTGATCGCTGGGCCAAGTACAGCCGAACGATGCAGGACCCGAGCGCTTTCGCCGAGGCCATCGCGGGACTCGGCATCTAACGACGACGCCAGGGGCCGCGCCGCGGCACCCGCAGGAGACGGTGGAGGTTCGATGACGGAGGGGCACCTGCCGGTGCTGGCCGACGAGGTCGTGACCATGCTCGCGCCCGCGCCCGGCAGCCTCCAGATCGACGCCACGGTCGGCGGCGGGGGCCACACCGAGCGAATCCTGGCGGCGACCGACCCTGATGGCCGCCTCCTCGGTCTCGACGCCGATGGGGCGGCCATCGCCAGAGTCCGGGACAGGCTCGGGCCGCATTTCGGTGACCGGCTGCGCCTCCGGCAGGCCAACTTCCGGGACCTCGGCAGCGTCGCCCCCGAGGAGGGGTTCGCGCCGGTGGACGGCTGCCTGTTCGATCTCGGCCTGTCCAGCTACCAGCTCGCAGACCAGGCCCGTGGCTTCAGCTTCCGGGCCGAAGGGCCGCTCGACATGCGCTTCGACACGGGCCGCGGCGTGCCGGCATCCGAGCTGCTCGACACGCTCGACGCGCAGGAGCTGACCGCGCTCCTGCGCCGCTACGGCGAGGAGCCGTTCGCGGGGCGGATCGCGCGGGCCATCGTCGAAGCCCGTCGAACGGCGCCGATCCGGACCGCCGAGGAGCTGGCCGCCATCGTCGAGCGGGTGGCTCCCGGTCGAGCCCCCGGCCGCCGCCGCGTCCATCCCGCGACCCGCGTCTTCCAGGCGCTTCGCATCGCGGTCAACGAGGAGCTCGCCGCGCTCGAGCAGGGACTCGCCGCGGCCCTCGATCTGCTGCGCCCGGGCGGCCGGCTGGTCGTCCTGAGCTACCACTCCCTCGAGGACCGGATCGTCAAGCGGTTCTTCCAGGCCGAACGGCGCGGCTGTACGTGTCCGCCCGAGGCGCCGGTCTGTGTCTGCGGCCGGAGTCCGCGGCTTCGGCTCGTCGTGCCCAAGGGGATCGTCCCCGCGGCGGCGGAGATCGCCGCCAATCCCAGGGCTCGGAGCGCGCGACTTCGCGCGGCCGAGCGGATCGCCGCCTGACCGACGGCAGAGGAGGCCCCCATGAGCAAGCGCCATCAGGTCAACCGCCGCAGAGCGTACGGTCGGCGGCAGCACGAGCTCCACGAGCGCGGCGAGCGGCGCGATCGGGCCCACGGCGCGGCCGGCTGGAACGACGGCGGGAACGACGGCGGGAACGAAGGATCGGGCGGTTCCGAGATGGAGGCGCTGCGATTCTTCGAGGCGGCTCGCTCCCGCGGCTTGGGATTCGCCGACTGACATGGCCATCTACCAGGGGGCGCGTCCGAGCCCCACGTTCGGGCTGCTGCCGTGGTCACGGTCGGCTTCCCGGCGCGATGCTCCCGTCCGCCGGCCGGCCCGGCGCGCGGCGGCGCATCCCGCGGCTGCCCGGCCTCGTCCGCGTGGCGCAACCGCCCGGCGGGTGCGGCGAGGCCCGTCGTGGGTCGGATTCGTCCTGACCGCGATCGTCTTCGTCTTCGCAGCGGCGTTCCTGTCGCTCAGCCAGAGCGTCCGTGTTGCCGCGACGAGCTACGACATCATCCGCCTGGGGGCGGAGCAGGACCGCCTCGGGGCGCTCCGCCAGGACGCTCGCTCGGACGTCGAGCGGCTGCGCGGCGGGCCGGCGATTCGCAAGGGCGCGCTCGATCTGGGGCTCGGGCAGCTCGGAACACCTGTCGTCGTTCCGGCTCGATAGGGCGGCCACAGCGCCATGCTCGGGCGGACGGATTCGCGGGCCCGGCTGCTCAGCGTCCTCGTCGTCTTCGTGCTCGCCGGCGGCGCCCTCGTGGCCCGCCTCGGCTACTGGCAGATCTCGGAGCGGGAGCGGCTGGTCGACAGCGTCCGGCGCCAGATCTCCGTTCGAACCGAGATCCCGCCGCGGCGGGGGACGATCTATGACCGCAGCGGCACGGTGGTCCTGGCCGAGAGCGTGACGCGCGATCGCCTCATCGTCTCGGCCGATCGCATGGATGCCGCCGGCCGCGACCGGATGGTCGCCTTCCTGACCGAGATGCTGTCGCTCGATGCCATGGCCGCGGCGGAGGTCCGGCAGAAGCTCGAAACCGGCAGGGCCTACCTGGTCATTGCCCGGGACCTGCCAGCCGATCGGTCGGAGGCGATCCGCGCCGCCGCGGACGCGCGCAGCATCGGGGGCGTCACCTTCGAGTCGGAGTTCCTCCGCAGCTACCCGGTCGGAGGCGGTCCGGGAATCTCGTTGGCTGCGCAGCTCCTCGGCTTCGTGGACCGCCAGGGCGAAGGGCAGTACGGCGTGGAGCAGTACTACCAGGAGGAGCTGGCGGGCAAGGCCAGGGTCGTCGAATCGGACCGCGACACCCTGGGCCGCCCGCTGGCGGGCACCGAGCGGACGATCGATCCGGGGGTCAGCGGCGCTGACCTGCGGCTGACGCTCGACCTGGGACTGCAGCTCGCCGTCGAGCAGGAGGTGATGGCCACCCAGATCTCCGACAACGCGGCCGCCGTCTCAGCCGTCGTGATGGATCCGTACACCGGCGAGATCTACGCCGAAGCGAGCTACCCGTCCTACGACGCCAACGACTACCGGACGACCGCGAACACGGATCCGAACCGGTTCATCGACCCGGTGGTGTCACAGGTCTACGAGCCGGGCTCGGTGTTCAAGATGTTCACCGCCATCGCCGCGCTCGAAGCGGGCACTGTCTCGATGGCCACCGAGATCAACGACAGCGGGACGCTCGAGCTCGACGGCGGCCAGAAGATCGCCGACTACGACCACAAGGCGATGGGCGTGATGCGATTCGACGATGGCATCGCCAACTCCCGGAACGTGGTCGCGGCCAAGGTGGCGCTCGGCCTGGCGCCGGATCTGCGCGACGCCTCGCTTGCGCTGCACACCGTGTGGGACCGTTTCGGCTTCGGCGCCCAGACGGGGATCGATGTCGCCGGCGAGGTCCGCGGCCTGGTGACGGACCCCGCGGTCAACCAGTGGCGCCAGATCGACCTTGCCAATGGTTCGTTCGGCCAGGGCGTCGCGGTGACCCAGATCCAGCTCGCGGCGGCCTACGCGGCGATGGTCAACGGGGGGACCGCGGTTCAGCCGCATGTCGTCGCGACGATCGACGGCCGGCCGGTCGCGCCGGGCGCAGAGGCGGGTGGGCCCGTCGCGACCGACGGGGCCACGGACGTGGCCGAGACCGGGACGACCACGGCCAACGCGGGCACGGCCATCATCGGTGCCTCGATGAGCCGGCAGGCCACCGACCTGCTGCACCACGCCGTCGTGACTGCCTACAAGGACATCACCATCCCTGACCATTGGCTCGGCGGCAAGACGGGCACCGCCCAGATCTGGGACGCCGAGCACGGCCGCTGGCTCGACGACCACTACAACTACACGTTCGTCGGCTACGTCGGCCGCCGCGAAGGCCACCCCGATCTCATCGTGGCGGTCTGGATCGCGAACGCCAAGCCGACCGTCTGGCGGCCCCGCGGGATGGCCCTGCCGACGGCCTCCCAGGAGCTGTTCCGGCGGATCGCGAGCGACGCGGTCACGACCCCGGACCTTCTGCCGGCGCTGCCGCCCGAGACGGCGCCGATGGCCCGGGCCGAGCCATGAACGACGAGGCCGGCCGATGATCGGGGCGTTCGACGCGGCGATGCCGTGTGCCAAACTTGGCTTCGTGTCCGCCGACCGGCCAACGCCGCCCGCCATCGGCACGCAGCCGGTGGCCGAGCCGACGGCCGAGCTGACGGCCAAGCCATCGGACGAGTCCGGCGAACCAGCCGAGCTCGCCGGCCCGTCGCTGACGTCGGCGGACCTCGTCCGCCTGACCGGCGGGCGGCTGCTGCGGGCGTCCGAGCGCCCGGTCCGCGGCGCAGCGGTGGACTCGCGCCTGGTCGGGCCGGGCGAGCTGTTCGTGGCCCTGCCCGGCGAGCGCACCGACGGCCACCGCTTCCTCACCGACGCCGTCGAGGCCGGGGCCGCGGCCCTGCTCGTCTCCCGGGTGCCCGACCCGACGACCATCGCCGCGCTCGGCGACGTGACGATCATCCACGTTCCCGACGCCCTGGTCGGCCTGGGCGCGATCGCGACGGGCTGGCGGGCCCGGTTCGATCTCCTGGTCGTCGGCGTCACCGGCAGCATCGCCAAGACCTCGACGAAGGAGGCCATCGCCGCCGTGCTCGGCAGCACCTTGACCACCGTCCGCAGCGAAGGCAACCGCAACAACGAGGTCGGGCTGCCGCTGACCCTCATGCGGCTCGGTCCCGAGCATCGAGCGGCCGTGCTGGAGATGGGCATGTACGTCGGCGGCGAGATCGCCGACCTCGCCCGGATGGCCCGGCCCCGGATCGGGGTCGTGACCGCGGTCCAGGGCGTCCACCTCAGCCGGATCGGCTCTCTCTCAGCGATCGAGCGGGCGAAGGCCGAACTCGTCGAGGCCCTGCCGTCGGACGGCGTTGCGGTCCTCAACCAGGACGACCGGCGGGTCCGCCGGATGGCCGATCGGACGGCGGCGCGGATCCTGACGTACGGATTCGCGGCTGATGCCGACGTGACCGCCACGGACATCGCCTCCGCCGGCTTCGGCGGCATGCGCTTCAGCCTGCGGCTGCCTCCGGGCGGCCACGGCGGCCGGCCGATTCGCCTGGCCGCCGCGATCCCGGGCCTCGGCCGGCTGTCGGTCCACAACGCCCTCGCCGCCGCCGCAGTCGGGCACGCCGCCGGCCTGACTCCCCAGGCGATCGTCGAGGCGCTCGCCGGCGGCTGGTCGGCGCCGCACCGCGGCCAGCTCGTCCGTCTCGGCCGGGTGACGCTGATCGACGATTCGTACAACGCCTCACCGGCAACGATGACCGCCGCGCTGGACATGCTGGCCGGCTTGCCGGGCCGGCGGGTGGCCGTCCTCGGCGAGATGCTGGAGCTTGGCCAGGCGGCCGCGTCCGGCCATCTCGAGGTGGGCCGGGCAGCGGCCGCGACATCCGATCTGCTGATCGTGGTCGGACCCGCCGCAGCCGGCATCGCCAAAGGCGCCCGCGACGCCGGGCTCGATCCCGCTCGGGTGCTGGAGGTCCGCGATCGGGAGGCGGCCCTCGATGCGCTACGGGCGCGGCTGCGTGACGGCGACGTCGTCCTCGTCAAGGCATCACGGGGCGTCGAGCTGGACGTGCTGGTCGACGCGCTGAAGGTCGAGCGCCGGATGGCGGCGCGATGACGATCGAGCTGATCCAGGGCCTGCTGCTCGCGTTCGCGGTGGTGGTGATCCTGATGCCGGCCTACATCCGCCTCCTGCGGTTCGCCGGGATGGGCAAGCAGATCCGGGTCGAAGGTCCAGAGACGCACCTCTCCAAGGCCGGCACGCCGACCATGGGCGGCCTGCTGGTCATCGTCGTCGTGGTGCTCCTCTTCTACTTCCTGCGCGGCTTCCCGGAGCGCGGCGTGATCGCGGTCATGGCGACCCTCCTCCTGGTCGGGATCCTCGGTGCAGTCGACGACTACCTCAACGCCCGCACCGGCGAGGGCATCCACGCCCGCCAGAAGATGCTGTGGCTGGTCGTCGTCGCGTCGATCGCGGCCTACCAGATCCAGACGACGTACGCCATCCAGGACATCGCCGTGCCGTTCGTCGGCAGCGTCGGTGTCGATCCGCGGATCTACATCGTCTTCGCCGCGTTCGCGATCATCGCGGCCGCGAACGGCGTGAACATCACCGACGGCCTGGATGGGCTGGCGGGCGGGACGCTCGTCTTCGCCTTCATCGCCTATCTGCTGGTGGCCCTCCTCAACGAGCCGGTCCAGCCGAACCTGGCGACGCTCTGCGCCCTGGTCGTCGGGGCGCTGCTCGGGTTCCTGTGGTTCAACGTCCACCCTGCCCAGGTGATCATGGGCGACTCCGGCTCGCTCGCCCTCGGCGCCACGCTGGCCGTTACGGCGCTGATCACCGGCCAGATCCTGGTCCTGCCGTTGATCGGCTTCATCTTTGTCATCGAGACCGGCTCGGTGGTCCTGCAGGTCGGCTACTACAAGCTCACCGGCGGGCGCCGGATCTTCAAGATGAGCCCGCTCCACCATCACTACGAGCTGCTCGGCTGGGACGAGGAAAAGATCACCCTCCGGTTCTGGATCGTCGGGATCATCGCCGGGCTGATCGGGGTGACCCTGTTCCTGGCCTCGATCAACCGGCTCCAGTGACGACGATGACGACCGACCGACCCTCGCCCGGCCGGCCCACGTCCTCGAGCCAGACCGCGCCCCTCCGGGGCCTGCTCGATCCGGATGCGCTCACCCTCGATGGCGTCCGCGGCGGGATCCTGGCCGATCGACCGGTGACGGTCCTGGGTTTTGCCCGCACTGGCATCGCCCTGGCCCGCTTCCTGGCCGATGTCGGCGCCCGCGTCACCATCTACGACGGCCGGCCGGCGGCGGCGCTGGGGGCGGCGATCGCCGCGCTCGAGGGACGTCCGGCGAGGCTGTTGCTGGGCCCGGACGTGGATCCGGCCCGGGCCTGGGAGGGCGCGGCGCTGGTCACGACCTCGCCGTCGATCAATCCCGCCTTTCCGACCACGGAGCCGCGGCTGCGGACGGCGCTCGGAGCGCTCGTCGAGCGGCGCGCGGCGGGTGACGGCAGCGCACCGGCGGTCATCTCGGAGCCGGACCTGTTCCTGCGCCTGTGCCCGGCACCGACGATCGGCGTGACCGGCACGAAGGGCAAGACGACCACGGCCTCGCTGATCGCCGCGATCCTGTCGGCCGATCCGACGCACCCGGTCGTGCTGGGCGGCAACATCGGCGTGCCGATC
>DASQFM010000014.1:0-2108 GCA_035633135.1 Candidatus Eiseniibacteriota bacterium | reverse complement strand
CACGGCCGGTGTGGTCGGGCCCGACGGCATCCTCGAGGTCATCGGACGTGGCTCGATCACCGTCGGCGACGGCTCGCAGTCGGAGACCGATGCCTGGGAGATCCACGGCCATTGGCCGCTGATGATCAGCGGGGTGGTGGTCCACGCGCTTCCCGCCGGGTACCGCTTCGACCTGCGACGACGCCACCGGATCGCCGGGCCCGCGCTCAAGGCCCTCGCCACGCTCGAGGCGGCATCGACCTGACGATGGCTGTCCGCAAGCCGCCAGCGGCGCCACCCCGGAAGGCGCCGACCGATTCGCCCCGGAAGCCTCGAAGCGGCGCCCGCGCGAAGCGGGAGGCAGCCGCGGCTCGAGGGGCCACGAGCGGGGGACCGCAGCCCAGCATCCAGATCCTCGACACGCGGATCCTGCGGGGCCCCAACTACTGGTCGCGGGCGCCGGTCGTGAAGATGCTGGTGGACCTCGGCGTCCTGGAGCAGTACCCGTCGAACACCATCCCCGGGTTCGTCGACGGCCTGGTGGCGCTGATGCCCAGCCTCGAGGACCACGCCTGCTCGCTCAACCGGCGCGGGGGCTTCATCACCCGCCTGCGCGACGGGACGTGGGCCGGCCATGTGGCCGAGCACATCGCCCTCGAGCTCCAGAACCTGGCCGGCATCCATGTCCGACTCGGAAAGACCCGCGGCGCCGGCAGCGAAGGCCACTACAACGTCATCTACGAGTACCGCGAAGAGACGGTCGGCCTCGAGGCCGGCAAGATCGCGGTCAGGCTGGTCAATCACCTCGTCGGGCCGGGCGACCCCGATTTCGCGATCGACTACGGGGCCGAGCTCGAGCGGCTGATCCGGCTTGCCGAGCGGCAGGCCTTCGGGCCGTCGACCCAGGCGATCATCGACGAGGCCGCGTCACGCGACATCCCCTTCATCCGCCTCGACAAGCACTCCCTGGTCCAGCTCGGCCAGGGCGTCCACCAGCAGCGGATCCGGGCGACGATGACCTCACGAACGTCGGGCATCGCCGTCGATGTGGCCGGCGACAAGAACCTGACCAACCGGCTGCTCGATTCGGCCGGCCTGCCGGTCCCGCGTGCCGACGTCGTCGAGACGGTCGAGGCCGCCGTCGCGGCGGCGAACCGCCTCGGCTATCCCTGCGTCCTAAAGCCGCTCGACGGCAACCACGGCCGCGGCGTGCACATCGACCTGCGGACCGAGGACGACGTCCGGCGGGCCTTCCCGGCGGCATTGCGCGAGACCCGCTCCGGCGAGGTCGTCGTCGAGACGTACATCCATGGCAACGACTACCGCTGCCTGGTCATCGGCGGCAAGGTCGCGGCGATCGCCGAACGCGTCCCCGCGTCGGTCACCGGCGATGGGACGAGCAGCGTTCGCCAGCTCGTCGATCGGACGAACGCCGACTCGCGCCGGGGCATCGGCCACGAGAAGGTGCTGACCCGGATCAACGTCGACGACGCGGCGATTGAGCTCGTTCGCGCCCAGGGCTACGAGATGGACGACGTCCCGCCCGAGGCGACCTGGATCAAGCTCGCCCTCACCGGCAACATGTCCACCGGCGGCACGTCAATCGACCGGACGGCGGAAGCCCATCCGGACAACGTCGAGATCGCCGAGATGGCGGCCCGCGTGGTCGGCCTGGACGTCGCCGGCATCGACTTCATCTGCCCCGACATCACCGTCCCCGTCCGGGAGACCGGTGGCGCGATCGTCGAGGTCAACGCGGCACCCGGCTTCCGGATGCACACCCACCCGACCGAAGGCGAGCCGCAGTACGTCGCCCGGCCGGTCATCGATTCGCTCTTTCCGGCCGGTTCGTCCGCCCGCATCCCGATCATCGCCGTGACCGGCACGAACGGCAAGACGACGACGGTCCGGATGATCTCCCACATCCTGAAGTTGATGGGTCGGCGGGTCGGGATGACCTCGACGGACGGCATCGTTGTCGACAACCGGCTCGTCAAGAAGGGCGACATGTCGGGGCCGAAGTCGGCCCAGACCGTCCTCCAGAACCCGACCGTGGACACGGCCGTCTTCGAGGTCGCGCGCGGCGGCATTCTGCGCGAGGGCCTGGGCTACGACCGCAACGACGTGGC
>DASQFM010000013.1:0-2122 GCA_035633135.1 Candidatus Eiseniibacteriota bacterium | reverse complement strand
TCCTGCGCGGTGTAGGACCCAATGGCGCGCCCCAGCACGACCAGCTGACTCCGGTTATCGGCCTCCGGCTTGAGGAGAACCGGGTTCATGAGCACGCTAGGCGCGACGCCGGCCGCCTCGGCTTGCGCGGCCTGGGCGCGGCCGATCTCGCCGCCGTCGCCGGTGACCGCGGCGTTGTTCGACATGTTCTGGGCCTTGAACGGGCTCACCCGGAAACCCTCCTGGGCGAGCACCGCGCAGATCGCAGTTGCAATGACGCTTTTGCCGACGCCCGAGGCCGAGCCCTGGACCATCAGGCACGGCGCAAGAACTGCTGGCATGGAAGGTCTCCCTATCGTATTCGGCTTGCGATGACAGCCCGCGGTCGCTACGATCACGGGCCTCAACACGAATAGCGACAGAGGTGCGCTCCACCCAGAGCGCAACGGGGAAGCCGGTGCGAAGCCGGCGCTGTCCCGCAACTGTATCCGCCTTCACGGGCGGGAGCCAGATCGCCGGCCTCTGTCCAGGTCCTGTCGTCAGCCTTCGAGTGAAAAGGCCCGGGCCGTTTGGCTTTGTCCGAACTTCCCTCCTCCCCTCGATGGGTCGAGGGTTTCTCATGCCCCTCGGGCCAACTCCTCAGGTCGTGGCGACGCGTCCATCGCTCACCCGAGGAGGTAGCTCATGCGCGCCGGCGTTCGGTCTCTTGGACTGGTTCTGCTTCTCGCGATCGTCTCAGCATGCGGCGGGGCGGCGTCCAGCCCTACGCCTGCACCGAGCGGCAGCCCGCAGGTCGCGTCGCCCGCGGTTTCGAGCACTGCGACTTCGCCGAGCCCAATCGCCGTTCGCGACGACGCGGGCCGGGTCGTAACCCTCGCCGCTCCGCCCAAACGGATCGTCTCCGCCTCGCCGAGCACGACTGAACTGGCGTTCGCCGTCGGACTGGGCGACGAGATCGTTGCCGTCGACAAGTTCTCCAATTACCCGCCCGAGGCACTCTCGCGCACGTCGATCGGCAGCTACATCGACCCCGACCTCGAAACGATCCTGGGTGCGAACCCCGATCTCGTGCTCGTCACCGACGTCCACGTGGCCAAGCTCCTTCCGGCACTTGAGAAGCAGGGCATCCCGACGCTGGTCCTATCGGCGAAGAACATCGAAGGAGTCCTGCTCAATCTCCTGGTCCTCGGCCGCGTGGCGGGTGACGAGGCGAATGCCGACAGGGTCGTCGCCGACCTCCGGACGCGGATCGCCGCGGTCGAGACGCGTGTCGCGGGGAGCGATCCGGTCAGCGTCTTCTACGAGCTCGATCCGAGCCTTTTCACGACCGGCCCGGGCACGTTTATCGATGACGTCATCCGTCGCGCCGGTGGCCGCAACATCGCCTCCGCGTCCACCGAACCGTATCCGCAGCTGAGCGCCGAAGAAGTCATCGCCGCGGATCCCGCCGTCATCCTCCTGGCCGACGAGGCAGCGGGTGTCACGCCCCAGTCAGTCACCACGCGCAGCGGCTGGGCCAAGCTCAGCGCGGTCAAGAACGGTCGAATCGTGGTGATCGACCCGGACATCGGATCGCGTCCCGGGCCTCGCGTCGTAGACGCGCTCGAGCTCATCGCGGCCACTCTCCATCCCGGGAGTTGACCGATGGCGGCGATCCGACTCCAGCCAGCTCGTCGGCCGGTTGTCGGGTTCGCTCTGCTCGCTGCCCTGCTCGGCAGCGTGGCACTCGGCGTCGCGGTCGGTCGAGTGGCGATCCCGCTGGCCGACCAGATCGCGATCGTCGCCGCGCAACTTGGCGGCCGGACGTTCGAGGGTGACGCACGCCTCACCGCGATCCTCCTCGATGTCCGCCTGCCGCGGGTGATCCTGGCGGCCCTGACCGGCGCGGCCCTCGCGACAGCCGGGGCGGCCCTCCAGGGTCTCTTCCGGAACCCGCTCGCCGACCCGTACCTCGTCGGGGTTTCATCCGGCGCGAGCGCGGCCGCGGTGCTCGTCCTGACGATGAGTCTGCCACCGCTCGCGTATGCGCTCGGCGCGGTTCAGCTCGCCGCGTTCGCCGGCGGACTGGCCGCGGTCTCGCTCGCGCTGGTCCTCGGGAGGATGGGCGGCCAGACCTCGGTTGCCTCACTGCTGCTGGCCGGGA
>DASQFM010000012.1:0-4028 GCA_035633135.1 Candidatus Eiseniibacteriota bacterium | reverse complement strand
CCGGCGGCGCACTCGACGCTGCTGTCGCCATGCAGCGCGACGTGCGCGACTATGCGTGGGCCGGTGGGATCGAGCCCCGCGTCCGAATCGGCCTCCACACAGGCCGGCCAACCTTCAGTGAGACCGGGTACGTCGGCCTCGCAGTCCACACCGTGGCGCGAGTCTGCACATCCGCCCACGGAGGGCAGATCGTCATCTCGTCCGCCGCGCGCGACGCGCTTGGCAGGTCACTCCCGGAGGGAATCGCGCTCAAAAGCCTCGGGACGTGGCGGCTCAGCGGCCTGCGGGAGTCCATGGAGCTGCTCCAGGTCCGCGCCGAAGACCTCCTCGACGACTTCCCACCCCCTCGCCCCGTCGCCCTGTCCCTGCCGCGATAGGCCTGGGCCGCATCAGCGGCAGCCGGAGAATCGAGCAACCCGGGTCGGCTGACAACCCGGGTCGCATGCTGGCTCTGGTTCCGCGAGCCCCGGAATGGGCCCGCGTGCCGAGAGGAGCTCTTGGGACTTAGCCCCGCATCGTGCGGAAGCAGTCCGAACAATAGACGGGCTTGCCGCTCGTGGGCCGGAACGGGACGCGAGCCTCGTTGCCGCAGTTGGAGCAGGTCGCCGTGAACATCTCGCGGGGGCCGCGATCGTAACCGCCGCCACCGCCGCCGCCACCGGAGCTGTAGCCACCGCCGGAGCTGTAGCCACCGCTGTCGCCGTAGCCACCACCGGACGAGTAACCCGCGCCGCTCGACGCCCGTGCGGCCTTGCGAGCCGCCCGGTCGGCCGGGCATCGGCGGGGCTCAGTGAACCCACGCTGAGCGTAGAAGTCCTGCTCGGACGCCGTGAACACGAATTCCTGTCCACAGTCCGCGCAGGTCAGGGTCTTGTCGCTGTACAAAGAAACTCCTCTCGACATGACCGCCGCGATCCCGCTCGGGTCTCGCGTCAGCCGTGAGAGGAGTCCGGTTCGAGGAGGTCGGTCCGTTATGCGGTCGCGGTCCGCTCCGCGACATTGGGCGGCTGCAGAATACGCAATCTGGGCGGACCTGCATAGCCCCTGATTCGAGCGTGATTGGAGCGGGGTCGTTGCGGGATCGTGACGACGGCAGGGTCGGTCGTTCTCAACCCGGTTCGGCCCACGCCAGCGACCGGTCCACGGCCCGCTGCCAGCCCCGCAGCAGCCGATCGCGCCGCTCGGCCGGCATACACGGTTCGAACCGCCGATCGAGGGCCCAATTCGCTTCGATCTCGGCCAGGTCGCGCCAGTAGCCGACCGCCAGGCCGGCAAGGTAGGCGGCACCGAGGGCGGTCGTCTCGGCGACGACCGGACGCTCGACGGGCACGCCGAGCAGGTCCGCCTGGAGCTGCAACAGCAGGTTGCTCGCGGCAGCGCCGCCATCGACCCGGAGGCTGGCCAGTCGCTCGCCGGCGTCCGCCGCCATCGCCTCGAGGACGTCGTGGACCTGGAAGGCGATGGCCTCGAGGGTCGCCCGGGCCAGCTCCGGCAGCCCCGTCGCCCGCGTCAGGCCGACGATGACGCCCCGCGCCCGGGGGTCCCAGTGCGGCGCACCAAGGCCGGTGAACGCCGGAACGAGGTAGACACCGCCGGTGTCATCGACCCCGCCGGCGAGGGCATCGATCTCGCCGGACTCGCGGATGGCGTGGAGGCCATCGCGCAACCACTGGATCGCCGAGCCGGCCGAGAAGACCGAACCCTCGAGCGCGTAGGTCACCGGGCCGCCGTGCTCGAGCTGCCAACCGACGGTTGCCAGCAGGCCGTGCGAGGACGACCGCGGCCGATCACCGGTGTTCAGGAGCAGGAACGCGCCGGTGCCGTAGGTGTTCTTGGCCTGCCCGGACCGGAAGCAGGCCTGACCGAAGGTCGCCGCCTGCTGGTCGCCGGCGAGCGCCGTAACGGGAATCGGCCGCCCGAAGAGCTCCGCCACCGTCTCGCCGAAGTGGTGGGACGTGGGCTGGACCTCCGGCAGGACGGCCCGAGGGACGCCCACGAGGCGGAGCAGCTCGTCGTCCCAGGCCAGCGTGTGGATATCGAAGAGGAGCGTGCGGCTGGCGTTCGAGACGTCCGTCGCGTGGACGCGTCCACCCGTCAGCCGCCACAGCAGGAACGAGTCCACGGTTCCGAAGGCCAGCTCGCCGCGCTCGGCGCGGGCTCGAAGGCCCTCGCCGCTGTCGAGGATGTGGGCGATCTTGGGGCCCGAGAAGTAGGCGTCGAGCGGGAGGCCTGTGCGCTCGCGGAAGAGGGGGTCGTGGCCCGCCTCGCGGAGGCGGTCGCAGGCCTCGGCCGTGATCCGGCTCTGCCAGACGATCGCGTCGGCGACCGGCCGCGCCGTCGCGCGGTCCCAGACGATCGTCGTCTCGCGCTGATTCGCGATCCCGATCGCGGCGATCCGCTCGGGCCCACCGACGGCCCCGACGACCTCGCGGGCGACGGCCAGCTGCGAGCTCCAGATCGCCTCGGGATCGTGGGTCACGTGGCCGGGCGCGGGAAACCGCTGCTCGAACGCCTGCTGGGCCGCCGCGACCGGCCGGCCGTCCCTGCCGAAGGCAATCGCGCGAGACGAGGTCGTGCCCTGGTCGAGGGCCACGATCAGGTGGTCGTCGATCACCGTCGGGTCACGGTCCGAGTCACGGTCGGGGCACGGTCCGAGTCAGCGCCGCGTGCCGTCGGCCTGCGGGACGCCGTACTCGAAGCGGGCGCGCTCGACGAACGACGAGACCTCGCGCTGCTGTCGCGGCGCATCCCAGCCGAGCTCGGCGCCGAGGAGCTCGGCGACCCGCGGGGCGATGCTCGCGCCGCGATCGGGCAGGACCTGGCTGAGGCGCATCCGCCTCGAGAGCACGTCGTCGATCGAGCGCGCGAGCTCCCGCTTCGCCGCCCAGGCGACCTCGACCTCGAGCTGCTCGATCCCCGGCCCGAGCGGGGTCAGCCCACCGGAAGGTCGTCCGGCGGCCACGACGTCGCGGGAATCAGTTCCGTGACGGGCAACCAGGCTGCGTGCCACGGCTGGCTCCAGGGTCGCCTCCCGCTGGAGCTCGTCGGCCAGCCGGTCCAGCTCGTCGCGCGGCGCCGCACCGACCAGCGGCAGGTTCGCGGTCGCCGACGGCCGCTTTCGCGCCTCGTCGCGGCCGAGGGCCGCGTTCACAACGTCCGCGGCCATGACCCGGTAGGTCGTGTACTTGCCGCCACCGATCCGAACCAGGCCGTTCGATTCGGTCGTCACCTGGTGCTCGCGCGACTGCTTGACGGTCGTCGCGGGATCGGTCGTGCCCGGGCCGGCCACCAGCGGCCGGAGGCCCGCATAGGTGCCAACGATGTCGTCGCGCGTCAGATCCACTGCCATCGTCCGGTTCACCGTGTCCAGGAGCTCGTCGACATCCTCCCCGGGGGCGGCCAGCTCGGCTGGAGGCCGGCTGTCCGGGTGATCGGTGGTGCCGATGATCCAGTGCCCGGGCCACGGGATCACGAAGACGACGCGGCCGGGAATTCGGAGCGTGAGGCCGCCGCGAGCATCGAGGCGTTCTCGTCGGATGACGACGTGCGACCCGCGACTCGGGACGATCCTGGATCGGCTCTCCTCGCCCGCGAAGCGTTCCTCCGGACGGGCGGCCCAAACCCCCGTCGCATCGATGACCCGATCTGCGTGGATGTCGAACGAGGCGTCGGTCTCCAGGTCGCGGACCGTGGCACCCGCGATCCACCCGTGCTCGAGCAGCGATGCCTCGGCGCGGACCCGAGTCGCGGCGACGCCGCCCATCGGGAGCGCGGTCCGCAGGACGGCGAGCGCGAGCCTCGCGTCATCCTCGACGCCGTCGTGGTAGACGATCCCGCCGGTGAGGCCGCGGGGCCGGAGCTGTGGCGCGTACTCGAGCACCGAGGCCGGGCGAAGATGACGCGCGAACCCGCCGTTGCGGCGCGCGCCGAGCAGGTCGTATAGCAGGATCCCGCTGCCGTAGAAGGCCTGGTGGACCAGCGGGATCCCGTACACCGGGAACAGGAATGGCTCCAGCGTCACGAGGTGC
>DASQFM010000011.1:0-4038 GCA_035633135.1 Candidatus Eiseniibacteriota bacterium | reverse complement strand
GTGGTGCTGGATGTTCTCGATCATGACTTTGGCCTTCGGTCCCCATGTCTCGTCGTCGACCGGAAGCGCCTCCAGCTCGCCCATGAGCTGGTCGACGACGTGGTGCTCCTCGTAGCCCTCGAGGACGATCTCCTTGGCCTTGCGGTGCTGCTTTAGGGTCGGATAGAAGATCTCCTCCTCGATGATCTCGTGGACGGTCAGCTCCTCCTTGATCCGCCCGAACAGCTCGGGGCGGGTCTTCTCGGCCCGCTCCGTCGTCTTCTCAAGCTGTTCCAGCAGGCCGAGCAGCTTGCGATGGTCGTCCTTGAGCAGCGCGATTGCATCCATCGGTTCGATTACCTCCCGTCGTGATGTGGACCTGGCAGTCGCTCTCGAGAAGGTTCGGGGCTCGCCCGTTGCTGGAAACCGGCAGGCCGAGGACGGCGCGTGACGGGCGCGTGACGGCCGGCCGCCCATGCCCGAGGTCGGTCGCCGCGACACAGCGGCGACGGGTCCGTCCACGGCTGTCCGGCGCGTTAACGGATTGCTAAACTCGGCAGCCTCGCCTGGGCGCCCACCGTTGTGGCGGCGCCGTCCGGATTGCAGGAGCGCCGAGGTTTGCCGCATTCCACCGGAAAGACCGTCGAATGGCTCGGCGCCGCGGAAGGCGACCCGGCGGCGCTCGGCGGCAAGGCAGCGTCGCTCGATCGCCTCGCCAAGCTCGGGTTCCGGGTCCCGCCGGGCTTCTGCCTGACGACCCACGCCTTCGAAGCGCAAGTCCGAGCGGTGGCCTCGCAGCTGCCCGTGGGCCCGGACGGCGAGCGCTTCGGCGCCGAGCGTTGGGACGGAGGTGGCCTGGCGGAGGCACTCGAGGCGAGCCCGCTCATCGATGAGATCGCCCAGCCCCTCGCCGAGGCAGTCCGGCGGCTGACCGGAACAGCGAGCCCGGATCGCGCCCAGCCGACCTTTGCGGTTCGCTCCTCAGCGATCGGCGAGGACGGCTCAGCTTCCTCGTATGCAGGCCTGCACGAGACGGAGCTGGGCGTCGCGGGCGCCGACGTCGAGGTTTCCGTGCGCCGCTGCTGGGCCTCGCTGTGGAGTGCGCCCGCGCTCGCCTATCGGAGCCGGCGGGGCCTGTCGACGGACAGGGTCGCGATGGCGGTCGTTGTCCAGGAGCTCGTGCCGGCCGATGCGGCGGCCGTGGCCTTCACCCGCCATCCGGTCACGGGCCGCACCGACCAGCTCGTGATCACTGCGGTCCGCGGCCTCGGCGATGCGATGGTAGCCGGGACCGTGACCCCCGACACGTTCGTCATCGCCCGTGACTCGCTGGCTGTGCTCGAGTACGCGCCGGGAGACGGCACGCTCACGCCGGCGATCGACGACCCGGCGGTTCGCGCACTGGCCGCGCTGTGCCTCGACGTCGAGTCGAAGTTCGGCGCCGCGGTCGACGTCGAGGCGGCCATAACCGGTGGGGAGTGGTACCTGCTGCAGGCCCGCCCGATCACCACGAACGCCCCAGCTGCGGCCTCGCGATGACGAAGGCCCCGTCCACCCGGGACGACGCCACACCGGCCGAGCCGGCGGAGACCGCGGGCTTCCCGATCGAGTTCGAGCGACCGGGCGACGAGCAGCTGTCGTGGGAATGGGACGACATGCACATGCCATTCGCGATGACAACGCTCGCCGGCGATTACGTGCGGGAGCTGATCACCGGCGGCATGAACGAGCACTACCGGATGTTCGACTTCCCCCAGCGGATGCGGTGCGCCGTCTGGCACGGCTACGTCTACTTCGGCATGCAGCGGACCTATCCGATCGAGGAGCGCCCCGCCGTCCTGGCCCGGTACGTCGAGGTCTCCCGCCAGCGGGCCGAGATCACCTCGCCCCTCTGGTGGGACGAGGTCATCCCGGAGCTCCATCACCTGTACGACAGCATCGCCGCGGTCGATGTCGACGGCTTGGGCCGCTCCGAGCTCGGCGACGGGTGGGACGCCGCGTGGAACGCCGGGCTTCGGGCCTGGGAGCTGCACTTCATCTGGATCATGGGCCCATACCAGATCCTCGAGGATCTGACTGATCTCTACACCGAGGTCATGGGCAAGGGCACCGATCAAGAGGCCCTTCGGCTGATCCACGGCAAGAACGACGACCTCGCGTCCGTGGATTTCGACATCGAACGGCTGGCAATGCTCGCTACCGGGCACCCGGCAGTCGCGGCGCGGCTCCAGCAGCCGGGCGGCGCTGACGTCGAAATGCTGGGGAGCCTGCCGGGTGGTCCAGAGTTCGCCGCCGCGCTCGAGGAGTTCCTCGACCGGCACGGCCACCTGGGCCAGGGCTTCGACGACCTCGCGCTCGCGTCGTGGGCCGAGGACCCTCGCCTGATCCTGCGCGAGCTCGGCAAGCGCATCGCGCGCCCGGCCGCGTCGGCCGAGCGGCGGGCCCGGCTGATAGGCGAATCCGACGAGCTCGCCGCGCGCGTCCGGGAGCACCTCGCCGACAAGCCGGAGGAGCTCGAGCGGTTCGAGCACGTGCTCGAGGTGGCGCGGGCCATCGGGCCGCTGACCGAGGGGCATAACTACTGGATCGACCGGATGGCCCAGGCGCGCCTTCGAACGCTGGCCGTCCGGGTCGGCCGGCGCCTGGCCCGCGAGGGCCTCCTCGAGGCGCCCGATGATATCTTCCACCTGCACGTCGGGGAGATCGCGGCCACCCTTCGCGACGCCATCGACCGTCGATCGCTCGTCCTCGAACGGCGCCGGGAACACCAGCACAATCGCTCGTTGACCCCGCCGCGAAATCTCGGCAAGCCTCCGATCGACACGGGACCGGTCGACCGGTTCGACTCCGCCCCGATCGAGTCGACGGAAGCGGATGTCCTGCGCGGAACGGGGGCTTCGGCCGGGATCGCTCGCGGCCCCGCGCGGGTCGCCCTCGGCCCCGACGACTTCGGCCGCATCCAGCCCGGCGACATCATCGTCTGCCCGTCCTCGAATCCCTCGTGGGTGCCGGTGTTCACGATCGCCGCGGGCCTCGTGACGAACACCGGCGGCGTCCTGTCGCACGCCGCGGTCGTTGCCCGCGAGTTCGGGCTGCCGGCGGTGGTGGGGGCTCGGGACGCCACGACCAGCATCGCCGACGGGCGGCTCCTCGAGATCGACGGAACCCTGGGCACCGTCCGGCTCCTGTGACACGGGCCGAGGGGCGCCTCCTCTCGGCAGTCATGCTGGGAGTCGCGAGCGGAGCGATCCTCGTCCCGCTCAACTCGACGATGCTGGCGGTCGCCCTGCCCGGCGTCATGTCGGAGTTCGGGTTGGGCGCGAACACCGTCTCCTCGCTGGTCACGCTCTACCTTGGCGCGGTCGCCGTGGCGCTCCCGGTAGGCGGGTCCCTGGGCGATCGATTCGGGCATCGCCGGACGTTCCTCGTGGGCGTGGCCGGCTTCGCGGGGGCATCGCTGATCGCCGCGCTCGCCGGCTCGTTCGTCGTCCTCGAGGTGACCCGCGTGCTCCAGGCGGTGACCGGCGCGCTGATCTCGACGAGCGCCGCCTCGCTCATCCGCGAAACCGCGCCGGAGCACCGCCGCGGCGAGGCATTCGGGCTGTTCGACCTGCTGGTCTCGACGAGCGCCGCGATCGGGCCGTTCATCGGCGGCGTGGCGGTGGGAGCGTTCGGCTGGCGGTCGCTGTTCTTCCTGGCGATCCCGATCGCGATCGTGGCCGCGGTCCTGGTCGGGATCGTGCTGCGTCCAAGTTCGAGCGGCCACCCCGCGCCGCTTGCTCCCGACGCACTGGCGGACGGCCCGGCGGACTGGCCGGACGAGCCCGCCCTCCGGACGGCCCCTGCGCCGCGACCCATCGACGTCCCAGGCCTCCTGCTGCTGGGCCTCGTGATCGTGGCATTCCTGCTGGCGCTGCGCGGCGAGAGCGTCGGGCCTCTCGGTTTCATTGCGCTCGTAGCCGTCATCCCGCTGGCCGTCGCCTTCGTGGCGATCGAGCTCCGGCGCGAGCAGCCGGCCGTCGACCCCCGCCTGTTCCTTCGCCGGCCGTTCGCGGCGGC
>DASQFM010000010.1:0-4426 GCA_035633135.1 Candidatus Eiseniibacteriota bacterium | reverse complement strand
GAAGTCGACTCCGTACTGGCGCAGCAGGTCCATCGCCTCCGGTTCGCCGGCATAGATCGCGCGAATATCGCGCTCGCGCATCGTGCCGTCGATGCCGCTCGACCAGATATGGCCCGGATAGCCCATGACCGAGCGCCGGCCCGTCAGGAACACCGGCGGATTGTAGGTTGGGCCGTGGAGCACGACCGCCCGGGGAGGCGTCTTGTCGCGGATCGCCCCGGCAAGCGCGATGCCGTCGACGTCGAACTCGCGATACTCCGGCTGGCGGAGCACGACCCGCGCGACGTCGATGCCGCCCGACAGGGTGACCGCAACGAGCAGGACGACGCCGATCGCCCGCCGCAGCCCGTCCTGGCGGAGCATCGTGGCGAGGACCAGGGCGACGAGCGGCACCGAGCCGAGGTACCAGACGAACAGGACCTTGATGTTGTCCCAGATCCACGGCGCCAGTCGAAGGACGTTGGGGATCACGAACCAGAGGACGAACGGCAGGTAATAAAAGAGCAGCCGGCGCGACACGAGCGGCTCGGGTTCGGCGGCGGCGTACGCGGGCTCAACCGCCGCGATGCCGGGCTCAGCCACCGCGGCCGGCTCCCGGTCGAGGAGGAAGGCCAGGACGAGGAGCGCGATGAACAGGCCCGCGTTGGCCAGCCAGAAGAGGATCGGGTCTCGGTCGCCGCGGTCCCAGCCGACCTGGACGCCGATGAAGTTCCCGGCGCTGACGGAGCTGCCGATCGTCGACCACAGCAACTCGGGGATCGCCACGATCAGCGCCGCTACGACGAACAGGACCCAGCGCCGCCATCGCCGGCCCCGCCATTGGCGGAACAGCAGGCCGTGGAAGAAGGCGGTGGCCATCACGGCCACGAACAGGTAGGCATGGATGAGCAGCAGCATCCCGGTCATGAGGCCGGCCGCGGCCATCCGCGGCTCGGCTGCGAGGACGCCGATCGGGCCGCCTCGCCTGCCACCCTCTCGGGAGCCGCGGAAGCCCGTCGGGTCCTCGTCGTTGCCCTCCTCCCTGAGCTCGGCCCACAGGAGGGTGAACACGACGATCGCGATCGGGATCCCGAAGAGGAGGCTCCTCTGTGGAACGAGGAGGGTCGTGATCGCGTTTCCGAATCGGAAGATCGAGTCGCCCGTGATCGTGACGTCGTGGTCGAGCGCGCCGAGCGCCGCGAAGAAGCCCGACTCTCCCCGCCTCGCCTCGTCGAGCACCTGGAGCCAGCCGAGCCCGCCGCTCAGCAGGAGCAGCAGCGGCGCGATCGCGGCGGCGAGGCGGTCCCGGGTCAGGTCGTGGGTCCAGCGCTGGAGCACGCCGACGAGCGAGGCCGCCAGGACGACGTTCGGAATGAGCAGGGCGATGCGGAAATCGGCGCCCGCGGATACGAACATCGCCGCGAGAAAGTCGCTCATGTAGGGATACGAGTACGTCGTCCCGAGGAAGACCGGGTTCTCGGGCGGGAGGTTCGCCCCGTACGCGAAGCTCGACGTGATCTGCAGGTGGAGCGGGAGGTCGCCGAGGTTGTTCACGAAGCCGGTGTAGAGCCCGTCGGGCCGGCTGAAGATGACCCGGTCGAGGACGAACCAGAGCGCGATCCCGAGGGTGGCCCAGAAGACGAGCGCCGCAGTGGCGCCACGGCTCGGCCGGGCCAAATACCCCTGCACCCCGGTGCGTACCGACGCGAGATCGGCCGCCACCACGCCCCGGAAGGCCGGCCGCCGGAGCAGCACGACCGGCAGCAGCACGACGAGCGCGGCGAGAGCCATGCTCAGCGGGCCGAGACCGAGAACCCACGAAGCGAGGAAGCCGAGGAGGGCCAGCGCCGCGTAGCCGGTGCACGCGCCGGTGAAGAGCCGCGACAGCGGCGGCGATTCGGGATCGTAGAGGTAGGTTGCGAGCGCCCCTCCGACGATCGCGGCAAGACTCAGCGCGAGCGTCCCGATCATCAGGCGGCCTCGAGGTGCTGGATCAGGCGTTCGGCCAGCTCGATCGAGTAGTTCTGGCCGCGGTCGTACGGGTAGACCTGGAACATGTTGGCGACCGTCACGCCAAGTGCCCCGGCCCCGATCACGCCGTACCGCACGCGCCCTCCACGGCGGTCATTCTGGCGGATGGGCGAGGGATCGCGGGCCGCTGACGACGCCGGCCGTCGCTACCGGCGCCGGTACGCGAGCGCGTTAGCGCCCGAAGGCCGTCCTCACCCCGGCTCGCAGAAGGTAGCTGGCGATAAGCAACGCGATGCCGACCGCGAGGAAGGTCCCGTTGATGATCGCTGCAACGCCGATGAGCCCGGCGATCGCCAGGCCCAGGTACCAGCCCCATGGCCTCAGCGTCCACGCGCCGTAGGCAAAGGCGAACCACGCCACCGCCACGACGATCAGGAGTGCGGGCTCACCCTGCACCTCGTTCCCGCGGCCGATCGGGATGGTGCCCGACCGGCTTGTCGCCAGCAGAACCGTCAGGACCAGGTCAAACAGTCCGGCTACGACCGCCACGATGGCGAGGACCGTCACGCCGCGCGGCCTCACTCGTCGGGACGCTTCCATGGCGCCCTCCTTGCCCTCCACGGGAGCCTGATCGACCCCCATTTTCCCGGCAGTCTACGCCCGCGCTGCAACGCCATTATCCGGTCCCCTGGACGGTCGAACAGGGCTAGCCCTTCGGCTCGACGATGACGGTCACCTCGGGGGTGAGGCCCGGGGACACCTTGATCGCGACCTTGTAGGTGCCGAGCGACTTCAGGGGCTCGTCGAGCTCGACCTTGTGCCGGTCGACGACGATCCCCCGCCGCGCCAGCGCCTCGGCAATCTCCTTGGACCCGATCGAGCCGTACAGCTTGCCGGCGTCGCCAACCTTGACGCCCATCGTCAGTGTCGTGGAGCCGATCCGGGTCGCGGCGATCTCGGCGTCGTCGCGCTCGCGCTTGCGCTTGTCCTCGCGTGAAGCGATGTCGTGCTGCCAGGCTCGGAACGCGCCGCCGGCCGCGGGGACCGCGAGGTTGTTCGGGATCAGGTAGTTGGTGGCATAGCCGTCGGCGACCGACTTCATCTCGCCGGACTTGCCGAGCTTGTCGACGTCGCTGGTCAGGATGACCTTCACGCAGGGTGACCTCCTAGGTGAGCCAGGCCCGCAACCGCGGCGCCAGACCGGAATGCTCGATTGCTTCGCCGACGAAGCCCACGGCGCCGGGCAGGCGGCGGGCGACGCGGCGGACGGGTCCCGGCACCAGCCGCCGGACCCGGGCGACGTCATCGTTGTATGCCGCTCGCGAGATGCCCAGCTCGCCGAGCTTCTCGTTCAACAGCTCGTCCTCGACGCCGCCGAGGAACAGGTCGACCGCGAGCGCGACGACGACCAGGTCATCGAGGCCGCCGATGACCGGCATCTCGTCGGGCACCAGGTCCCGGCCCAGGACCACGTAGCCAAGGGCGCCGGCCAGCAGGGCCTTTCGGGCGACCGGGGTCCGGTTGTCGAGGACCAGCTCCCACAGCAGCCGGCCGTACAGCGGGGCTCGAGCGGCGATCGGCAGGAAGGCGAGCATCGCAACGAGCCGACCGGCGCCCCGCTTGCCGCGACGCCGGCCGTTCTTCGATACCCTGTGGTCGTCCGCCGCGTTCGAGCGGGCGGCGTCGCGCGATCCGCCAGCCATCGCCGGGACTTGCCTCCGTCAGGAAACCGCCGCGCGCACCTGCGCCGCTCGCGGGAGGGGGAGTCTAGCAGCCGGGGCCCTTCGGGCCTATCCCTCCGACGGCGGCTCGACGAACGGCCGGCGCCAGTCGGGCGCCTCGAACGGCGGGGCCCAGTAGACCGTCTCCCGGTGGACCAGGCCGTCGCGCAGCTCCATCAGGTCCACGACGTTGTACATCTGCCCGTCGGGGTAGGTCATGACGTACTCGCTGGACCAGAAATCGCCGCTGCCCGCGATGCGCAGGATCGCGTCGCCCGGCGCCAGCACCCAGCGGTCCTCGCTGCCGGCGATCCGGGTGATCTCGGTCGTCGGCCGGCCGCCGGGGTAGCTCTCGACGATCGCGGCGAACGACTCGTTGCCGTGGACACGCTCGCCGGACTGGGGCCACTCCACGATCCAGTCCGGATGGCGCAGTCGCCCGAGTGCCTCCAGGTCGTTGCGGGCGGACGCCTGGGCATACTGCTGGACGACCTCGCGATTGCTTGCACCCTGGGCCACGTCAACCCTCCATCCCCGGATGGCCGATCGTCCCGCCGCGCGGCTACGGCGTCAAGGCCGCCAGCGCTTCCTCTGCCTGATATACTCCCTGGGAGTATCAGCACAATGCGAAACCGAGGTCCGAGATGGAACTGACCGTCCTTGAAGCGACGCCCGAGTTCGTCCGCGCCGGATACGCCTGCCCGTGTGGCTGTACGCCGAGCGTGGAGTACGCGCGGAGCAACGCCGTCGTTGAG
>DASQFM010000009.1:0-15353 GCA_035633135.1 Candidatus Eiseniibacteriota bacterium | reverse complement strand
CGATCTGGTTAATGCGGGTATTGAGGTCATCGACGAGGTTCCCGGACCGGTGGCCGTCGGGACCTGAAGCGCCTATCAACCTCGCACCTCAACCGATTCGAGGAACTTCGCTCGAATCAGGTGCTCGGCGTCCCACGGGTCGGTGACCTCGAGGAAGGCCCAGCGGTCCGGCTGCGCTCGGGCGACCACCCGATCCGGTCATTCATGTGGCGATATGCATCCTGGGCCTACGCCGGCTCGGCCGTCGGACCTCGGCCAAGCGCCGGCAGCCAGAGGCCGATCACGCCGGGGATCCCGAGAAGCAGCACGATGGCGACCAGGGCCGGGGTGACGTCGCCGTTGGAGAGGAGGTAGCCGGCGACGATCGCGCCGAGCGGGCGGGTCGACTGCATCAGCGTCCGCAGGAGGGCAAAGACGCGGCCGCGCAACTCGGGCGGGATGAGGCGCATCCGGATCGTCTGGGCCCACGGCGTCAGCGACGACTCGGAGATGCCCCAGGCGGCGAGGATCACCAGCATCGGCAGGAGCGCGGGCCGGAAGAGCAGCAGCGACGAGATGAGCGCGCTGATGACGATCGCCCCGGCGATCGACCGGCCGAGCGGCCAGCGCCAGCTGATCGCGCCGATCACGAGCAGGCCGAAGAGCTCCCCCGCCGTCAGCGCGCTGAGCAGCAGCCCGTAGGTCGTCGCTCCCCCGCCGAGCACGTCGCGCGCGTAGATCGGGGCGAGCACGGCCATGATCCCGCCGCTGATGTTGAGGGTCATGTACATGACCGTGATCGCGAGGATCGCCGGCGCGCCGAGGACGAACCGAAGGGCGGGCCCGAGCCCTCCCCCACTCCGAGCTGCGACCGGGGCGACGCCCGGCTCGGCGGCTACAGCGCCCGGCTCGATGGGGCCAAGAGGCTCGACCGGCACGACCGTGGGCTCGGCCGGCGCAGCCTCGGACTCGACCGTCCCGGGCGCCCGCTCCCGGCGCATCGCCAGCAGGAAGATCACGAAGATCCCGTAGGTCGCGGCGTCGAGGGCCAGGACGATCGGGGCCCCGAGGCCCGCGATGACCAACCCGGCGACCGTTGGCCCGACGAGCCCGGCGATCCCGTACGACAGGGATTCCATCGCGTTCGCGGTCGTCAGGTCCTCGCGCTCGACGAGCCTCGGGATCAGGGTCGGGATGCCGGCCGCGCTGGTCATGAAGAGGAGCCCGAAGATCGCCGCGACGACGAACAGCTGCGCGGTCGTCAGGACGCCGAGGGCCGCGGCGACCGGGACACTGGCGACGGCCAGGCCCCGGATCGCGTTGTCCACCGCGAGCACGCGTCGCGGATCGAACCGGTCGAGGATGACCCCGGCCGCCAGGCCTCCGATCACGACCGGCGCGGTGTAGACGGCCGCGAGCCAGCCGACGTCGGCCGATGTGCCGCCGCGCTCGATCACCAGCCACACGAGGGCGACGAACGACATCCCGTCGCCCAGCGCTGACACAGTGGCGCCGCCCCAGAGCAGCGCGAACTCGCGCTTCCTGAGCAGCTGGAGGTAGCGGTTCACCGCACGGAGTGTGACGGCACGAACTGGTCAGGGAGCCCCGGGAGCGCGCCTCAGCCGGATCGGGCCCGCGAGGTGAGCGTCTATGTGGCCGGACCTCCGGGTGCAGATGGATGACGGCGAGGCGGCGGGATCAGCCGCTCGCCAGGCGCTCCACCGCGACTGCGGTTGCGGCGATGATCCCGGCGAGGGTCTCGTAGTCGAGCGTCGCCGGCAGGTCGCTCGGCCGGTGGTAGTTCGGGTTCCGGAAGTTGCCGGAATCGGTCGCGAAGATCGCCGGGATACCCGCCCGCCAGAACGGCACGTGGTCGCTCCTCGAGAAGTTGCGCGCCGCGGGCAGGCGGGCCGCCAGCCGCCCGACGAGCGGCAGGTCGAGTGGGTCCCGCAGCAGGAGGATCCGGTCGCGGCCCAGGGTCGCGGCGAGGCAGCGCGCCCATTCGCGCATGAGCCAGGTTGAGCTGCCACGGTAGATGCCCAGGACGGCGTCGCCGGCGTTGCCTCGCGAGCGGAGACGCCGAAGCTGGCCGGGATAGATCCAGTCGAGCCCGGGCGGGACGGCCTGCGTGCCCGGTGCCGGATCGGCATAGCCGATCGCGTCAAAGACGATCACGCCCCGAAGCGAGTAGCGGGCCATGAGCCACGGCACGAGCTCCGCCGAGCCGATGAGCCCGATCTCCTCGAAGTCGGGCGCGGCCAGGACGACGGTGTGGCGGAACCGCCGGCCGGCCAGGAGCCGCGCCAGCTCGAGCAGCGCGACGACACCGCTGCCGTTGTCGTCCGCGCCGGGCGAGCCGTTGACGGTGTCGTGGTGGGCCACGATCGCGATCGCGTCACGGCCCTCGCCCGGGAGCTCTGCGACGAGGTTCAGCCCGTCGAGGACCTCGAAGCGCCGCCTTGGCAGTGGGCCGGGACGCCACGCCTCCACGTCGTCGGCGGCGACGACCCCTGTGAGGTGGAGCGCCTGCCGCTCGACCGTCCATCCGTCCCCTGCCCACGAGCGTTGCAGCAGGTCGTCCATCGCCGCCATCGCTGCGGGCGCGTGGAGACGGCTGCGCGGCGCCGGCAGTGACTCGACTCGGCGGCGCAGCGCGTCAGGATCGATCGCTGATCGCCACGCGCGCGCGGCCGCGATCAGGCGATCGTCCGGATCCGGAAAGCGCGGCTCACGCGTCCACGCCACTGGGGTGAACGCCCGCCGGTCTTACCGCGCGGCCACGGCCTCGCCGGCGAACGCGCGTTCCAGCTCGTCGACGTCGAGCTTGACCATGTTCAGCATTGCCTTCATCGCGCGCTCCGCTGCCGCGCGATCGGGGCTTGCGAACATTTCGGTCAGCCGCCGCGGGACGACCTGCCACGAGAGGCCGAACCGGTCCTTGAGCCAGCCGCAGACGCTCGGCTCGCCGCCACCGGACAGCAGGGCATCCCAGTAGCGGTCGACCTCGGCCTGGTCCTCGCAGTCGATCGAGAGCGAGATCGCTTCGCTGAACTTGAATTCTGGTCCGCCGTTGAGGGCGATGTACGACCGACCAGCGAGCGTGAAATCGACCGTGAGGACGGAATCCTTCAAGCCGCTCGGGTTGTCCCCGGGTGATCGGTTGATGGCTTCGATGCGGCTGTTCGGGAAGGTCGAGGTGTAGAACCTTGCGGCCTCCTCGGCCGCGCCGTCGAACCACAGGCAGGGTGAGATCTTGTCCATCGTGGACCTCCTGGATTGCGTGCAGTCCACCCTACCGCGGGCCGCAGATCCTCGTTCTGAAGGAGCCACGAGTCTTGGCGCGTGAAGCTCGTGGTGACCTCGTTCATGACCCTTGATGGGATCGTCGAGGCACCCCGGTTCGACGAGCACCGGACCGGGCGGAACGCGTGGGCCTTGCGCGTCCAGGGCTCCGAGGACCAGGTCTTAGCGGGCGTCGCCGTCGAGCCAGGCGCGGACGCTCGGGACGTGCTCGTCGCGGAGGTGGTCGGTGAAGTCGACGTTGACGAGCGCGTCGTCGGCCCAAGGCATGGCGTTCGGATCGGTCAGCTTCTCGTCTGGCAGCGACTCGAGGGCCGTGATGAGGCGGTCGTACGAGGCGTCGTAGTCTCTCACCAGCTGCTCGGGTGAGCGGTCGGCATGCTGCTCGTGGATCCAATCGTTGATGACGTCGTCGTCTTCGAGCTCGGCGGGCCAGGGATCGGGTGGCTCCGGCTCGCCGCGAGCGGCGGCCTCGAGGCGCCGGATCGTCCGGTTGCGCCAGCCGAGGAGGTGGCCGGCCATGTCGCCGAAGCTCCACTCCCCCATGGGTCCAGGCTCGGCGTAGCGATCCGGCCCGACCTCCGCCGCGAGGTCCCGCCAGTACTGCTGGTCGGCTCGGAGGGCCTCGGTTTGCTCAGTCCTCGTTCGCATCCTCTCCTCCGCGTTGGGTGGCCGGTCAATCTTCCACGATGAGCCTCCGCGGTGTGCCGCGGGCCTAAACTCCCCGTCCGGGGGACCACGGCGAGCGAGACAGGGAGGTCAGATGGAAGCCGTCGCGTTGCGTGCCGGGTCGTCGCGGCTGTTCGCGGTAGCCGGTTACGCCGCGATCGCGAGCGGCGTGCTGGCCATCCCGATGGTCGTGACCCTCGCAGCGATGTACGCGGGGTTTGCGCTCGGGCCCGGCGCGCGCGAGATGGCCCTCCGCTTCGGGACGATCAACGACTCTCTGACGATCGTCGTGTACGGCCTGCTCCTGCCGGTCATCCCGGCGATGCACGTCATCGTCAAGGAGACCGGGAGCGCCAGGAGCGTCGTGCTCGCGCTGGTCGGCGCCGCCGGAATCGTCTTCACGATGGTCCTGCAGTGGCTGCTCATCAGCGGCGCGATGCCGTTCCAGCAGCAGATCGGGCCGGTCAGCGCGTCGCTGCTGGCGACGGGAGCCTGGATCCTCGGGGCGAGCTACCTCGCATCCAAGGTCGGTTTCCTCCCGAACGGCCTCCGGAACGGCATCCTCGGCGGGCTGTACCTCGGCCTCCCGGTGTGGGGCATCGACCTCGGGCGACGGTTCCTCGCACGTCGCTCATGACGTCGACGATCACACCCAGGGAGCGACGACCATGAAGCTGATCGCATCGATGATGCTGAGCGTGGACGGCGTCTACCAGGGTCCCGGGGGTCCCGACGAGGACCGGCGCGGCGGGTTCGACCGCGGCGGATGGGCGCACCAGCACGACGAGGAGGGCGGGCACATTCTGAATTCGATGTTCGAGCGGGCGGACGCGCTTCTCCTCGGGCGCCGGACCTGGGAGATCTGGGAGCCGTACTGGCCGCACCACGACGACTATCCGCTCGGTCACGCCATCAACGTCCTGCCCAAATACGTGCCCGCGACGACACTCAAGGACCCGACGTGGCAGAACACCCACGTGATGGACGGCGACGTCGAGGCGGCGGTGCGCGAGCTCAAGGCGAAGCCCGGGCGCGAGCTCCAGGTGCACGGCAGCGGCGTTCTGCTCCGCTGGCTACTAGAGCGTGACCTCGTCGACGAGCTCAACCTGCGGATCTACCCAGTCGTGGTCGGCGACGGGCTGCGGCTCTTCCCGGAGCGCGGCCAGTCGCACAACCTCGAGCTGGTGGAGTCGCGGACGACGCCGTCCGGCGTGACGATCCAGACCTATCGACTGGCCGGGCGCGCGACCTTCGGGACCGCGGGCTGAGGGCGGCGCGCCGCGTCGCTGCGGGTTCGCGCGAAGGTATTCAACCTGTCGGCATCGCTCGGGAATCGGTGTGGCCCGCGGACCTCGCGACGGCGATTCGGCTCGCGATCGAAACTCGCCCAAGGTGATCGAGCGGCCGAGCGGCAGGCGCCAGCCGCGAGTCAACGTGACCGATAGACCTCGCCACGGTGGCCGAGGCGGACGACGAGGACCAGGAGTTGGTCGTCGTGGATTTTCGTAGATGACTCGGTAGTCGCCCACGCGAATCCGCCACGTGCGCTCGCCGGGTCTTCCCGCGAGGAGCGCTGCCCCGCGGGGTCGAGGCTCGACTTCCAGTTCGTGCAGTGCTCGGATGATCCGCCGCTGGACCGCTGCTTCGAGCTTGGAGAGCCGTCGCTCCGCAGCTGGCGCCAGGACGACGCGATAACGCCGATCCCCCACGGAGCGTATCCGGCTCTACAGACCGAGTTCGCGCTCGACCTGTTCGAGGGGAATCGCCGGGGTGTGCTCCAGCTCGGCGAGTGCCTCGTCGGCCAACCGGTTGTCGTATTCGTCCTCCGCCCGTTCGAGGAACTCGACCTGCTCCATCGGGATGATGGCCGCGATGGGCTTGCCGCGGCGCATGACCACGACTCGCTCCTTGCGATAGGCGACCCTGTTGACCAGTTCGGCGAAGGACTCGCGGGCCTCGCTGACGCTGACATGGCCTGCGCCGTGGTCATCGACGGTTTCGTACATGTCGTACGAAACGTACCCTCAGACGGCGACCGCGTCAACCCGCCCTCGACGCACCAGCTCGGTATCCATGTTCGAACGGTACGGGCGCCGCGAGCCGCCCGGCGACTCAATCTTCGTCCTGGATGGCGCGAGCGCAGGATGCCGGGCCTCGGTCTACCCCGGGACGAACGGATCGACGACACGTGCACCGGTCGTCGCCACGTCACGCGTGTTGCGGGTGACCAACACGAGATCGTGGACGAGGGCGGTGGCCGCGAGGAGCCCGTCGACCATCGGGAGAGGATCCGGGACGTTGAGCAACCCCCAGCGGTCCGCGACGCGAGCATCGACGGGAAGCACTCGTGCACTGAACGACGAGCTGACGCGAACCAGCCACTGCTCGAGGGCCAACGCCGCCGCGGTGTCTCGGCGACGGAGCGACTCGATGCCTCGGCGGATCTCCCCGAGCACGAGCACGCTCGTGAACAGGTCCTCGTCTCGGGCGGCTGCGAACCAGGCTCGAACACCGCCGTTGGCGCGATCGCCCTTGCGCAGCTCGGACAGGACGGTGGTATCGACGAGCCAGGTCACGACGATTGGCGCGGCATGTCGCGCGGGATCGCGAGATCTGCATCCTCCCCAACGTCAGGCATCGAGGCCAGCGCGGCCTTGAACGAGCCGCGCTCGGCTTCCTCCCGCAGCGCCTCACGGAGGATCTCGCGGTGCTCGGCCTCGGCGGAGCGCCCATGCCGGGCTGCGCGGCGCTTCAGCGCCAGAACGACCTCTTCCCCGATGTTCCTGACGATGAGTTGGCTCATTCGTTCACCTCTGCTATCAACGATAGCACGCCCGCCAGGGCGCGCGTGGGGCGTGGGGCCTCGCGCCTGGAGATGAGCTGGCCCTGCACGGTGGGGTTGCTACAGTCGCTCGATGGGCAAGGTCATCTACTCGATGAACGTCTCGCTCGACGGGTTCGTCGAGACGCCCGACCACAGCCTCGACTGGGCGAGCGTCGACGACGAGCTCCACGCCTGGTTCAACGACCGGTCCCGCGAGGCCGGCGCGTTCGTCTACGGCCGGCGCCTGTACGAGGTCATGGCGAGCTACTGGCCGACGGCCGAGTCCGACCCCGCGGCGACACCGGTCATGGTCGAGTTCGCCCGCACCTGGGTCCCGAAGGCCAAGGTCGTGTTCTCGTCGACCCTGACGAGCGTCGACTGGAACAGCCGCCTGACCCACGGGGACGTCGGCGATGAGCTCGAGCGGATGCGGAGCGAGTTCGACGGCGACCTCGATGTCGGCGGCCCGACGCTGGCAGCCGAGTTCATTCGGCGCGGCCTCGTCGACGAATACCGGCTGGTCGTCCATCCGGTCGTGATCGGCGCCGGAACGCCGTTCTTCCCGGCGCTCGATCGCCCGCTCGATCTCGAGCTGTTCGCGACGCGGACGTTCGCCTCTGGCGCCGTCTATCTCGGGTATCGCACCGCCGCGGACTGAGCTGCCCAAAAGGGCAGCTCACGAGTCACGTCGGGCTGCGCGAAGGGTCGTTGCGGCTGTTGTCCCGGGCGGTGGAGGATGACGTGACCCAGGGGGCCCGTTTGGCACGACGCTGTCCTGCGCCTGAGCTGCGATGGTCTGTATCGGCGCACGCCCACGCCCCGAGCGCCGCCCGCACGGCCCAGCCGGCGGAGACATCACCGGTCGACGGGCAGTCTGTCGCCTGGAGCCTCGCATCGCTGCAACGGATGGCCGGCAACCGTGCGGTCACGGCGCTGGTCCAGCGGCAGCCAGCGACCGCAGCTCCGGCCGACCTCGCCTCGCAGGTCCATCTGCTCGTCTCCGTGGAGCAGCAGGCGAGGGTGCTCGAGTCCGCTGGGCGAACGCGCGAGGCCCTGGCCCTGCGCAGCCTGGAGGCCTACGGCGCGCTGCACGCTTCGGGCGGGCCGCTCGGCGACGACCCAGGGTTCGGTCTTCGGCTGTACCTTGCGACGCTCTCGCTCGGGCGGCAATTCCTTCAGACGCCGTCGTTCGACGACCTCCTGGCCGGTCAAAAGGCCCTGATCTACACCGCGGAGAAGCTGAATCTCTCGCCGCTCAAGAGCGGAGCGATCGATCCCGCCGACCAGGCCTGGATGACCACCACCCAGGGCGGCACCAAGGGCGGCCGCAACCCGGCGGAGAGCGGCAGCACCGGCACGTACGGGCCGACATCGTGGAAGTGCAACAAGCTCGTCGCCGATGCGTACCTGAGTGGGTCGGGCGGCGGCATCGGCAAGGAGAACTACCCCTTCTACGGCAAGGGCAAGGACCGCCAGTGGGGCTACAAGGCGAGCGACCTGGCGGCCGACGTGGAGGGTGGCCAGCCGAAGCTGGAGCCCGGCAAGGAGCTGAAGCGCTTCCCCTACTCCGAGCTCGTCCATTTGTCGGCGGACGGCGCGTCCGTGGTCGAGATCGACGAGTTCGATGACAAAGGGCAGCGGGTCGCGAGATACATCCTGTCGGGCGGCATGTTCGAGAAGCACGTGCCCGACGGCAAGGGCGGCTGGAGCAAGACCAAGGAGACCCGCGACCCGAGCGAGTTGAAGCCGGGTGAGATGGCGGAGGCGGGCGACATCGTCGCCTTCCACAGCGCCAAGAAGGGCGTGGCCGGCCACACCGGGCTCAACCTCGGCCACGATCTGTTCATCAGTGCCATGAACGCGACCGAAGGGGTCGGCATCCTGTCGGCCAGCCGGCACATTGATCCCGGAGCCTGGGACCGCTACGACTTCGTGGGGTACCGGCGCTTCCGCTGATCCTCGGCCGTTTGGAGGGCGAACCATGACCGACGACTTCGGGCCCAGCGCCGGCGAAGTGACGCCGAAGCAGGCAGCGACTGCCGGCGCCCGGCAAGGCGGCCGATGGCGGACGGCCATCGTCATCGGCGTCATCGTCGTGTTTCTCGCGATCGTCCTGTATGTGGTGAGAAACAGCGTGTCGGCGGGCGATCTCAAGGTCGGTGACTGCTTCGACATCCCGACGCAGACCACGATCAAGACGGTCGACCATCATCCCTGCACCGAGAGCCATACCGCCGAGGTGATCCTCGTCGCGGACTACACCGGCGAGGGATCGACGTATCCGATTTCCCTGCGCTTGAACTCGTTCGTCGAGGAACATTGCCAGCCGGCATTCACGACCTACGTCGGAAGGGAGATCGACTCCCTGCCCGACCTCTCGATCGGATACTTCTATCCGAGCCGAGACGGCTGGGAGAACGGCGACAGGACGATCACCTGCTACGTCGCGCGGTCCGACGAGGGCCAGATGGTGGAGTCGGTCAAGGGATCGGCGACCCCGTAGTTGGGACGGAGCGCGCTCAGCGCCCGCGTCGAGCGGCAATCGCGAAGGGCAGGAACCAGGCGTCCATCGGGTTGACAGCGTGATACCGCGCGATACCATCGCCCCATGCCGATGACCCTTCGACTGAGCGTTGAGGAAGCCGCTGCGCTGCGCGAGACGGCGCGCCGGGAGGGTCGGTCCATGCAGGAGGTCGCCCGCGCCGCGATCGCTCAATACGCAGCCCAACGCGCCCGGCGCCGTGACGATCACCTCGCCTCGATCGTCGCCCAGGACGCGGCGCTGCTCCGACGCCTCGGGAGCGAGTGACCGAGCACCTCGACCTCGAGGATCTGCTCGCCGCGGCAGAAGCGGCGCTCGGAGGTCCCGCGTCGGTTCGGGACATCGGCCTCCTCGAGGCAGCCGTCGCCCGAACAAAGGCCTCGATCTTCGGTGCGGATGCGTACCCGGATCTCGACAGCAAGGCGGCAGCCCTGCTCCAGTCGATCGTGAGCGGGCATCCGCTGGTCGACGGCAACAAGCGACTCGGGTGGGTTGCCACGCGCCTGTTCTATCGGATGAACGACGACGATCTCCAGGCTCCGGCGGACGACGGATTCACCTTGATCATCGAGATCGCCGATGGATCATTGCGCGACGTCTCCGTGATCGCCCTGCAGCTCGCGGCGTGGCGGGTTCCAGCTCCGTAGGACCCATGAGGGCATCGCGGAGCCCGTCACGAGGTGGGTCGCCGGCCGGTCAGGCCTTCCCGGCGAGCCACGCAAGGTCGCGCTCCATCTCGGCGTCGTTCCCCATGTGGCCAGTCCCGTCGTCGACCCAGACCACGGCGTCCGGGGCGTGCGCAGCGAGCCAGTCGCCGTGCGCCGCCGGCACGAGCGTGTCCTGCCGGCCGTACGTGAGCACCACCGGAACCCTGCAGGAGGCCACATCGAAGCCCCACGCCTGGGCGAACGCCAGGTCGTCGTCGACCCAGCCGTCGATCCCCGGAGCCATGTGACGCTGCCCGACGTCGGCCACTTGATGACGGTCGACGCACCCGCGGCGTTCGTCGCAGAGGTAGCTGCCGCCTTCAGGTGAGCGCGGCGACGGCGGCCTCGAGCTGGGTGGTTGCCGCGGCGTGGTCCATCGTGGAGTCGAACCAGATCGGCTCGCCGATCACCAGCTCGACGTCGCCACGGATCGCGGACGGGAAGCGGCGTCGATCGATGATCGACATGCGGTTGATCTTCAGCTTGATCGGGACCATCGGCGTCGCGCCTTCGACGGCGATCAGGCCGGCGCCCGCCTTGAACGGCTGGAGCGGTCCACCGAGCGTGAGCTTGCCCTCGGGGTAGATCAGGACGCTGTAGCCCTTGTCGAGGCGGGCGCCGAGCAGCTCCAGGCTCTTGCGCACGCCGCCCTCGCGCTGGAGCGGGAACGCGTTGGCGAGCACCGACGCGAGGGCGCCCTTGATCGGGTTCTCGTAGATGGTGTCCGCAGCCGCCGCCACGGAGAGCTTCCAGCGCATGGCCACGGGCAGGCGCGTCAGGATGATGCCGTTGTCGAGGTGCAGGCAGTGGTTCGGCGTCAGCAGGTAGGGCCCGTCCTCGACGCGCAACCGCTCGAGGCCCGTCACCCGGACCCGGTAGAAGAGATGCACGAACGGGTAGATGAGCAGCACCTGCGCGGTCACCCCGATCGCCCGCACAACCGGTGACAACGGCCAGCGCCACGCTTTCTCTCCCCGCTTGGCGCCGCGCGCTGCTTCGACGAGGGCGATGAGCTCGCCGACGGTCGTATCCGGCAGGAGCGCGTCGTCGTCGACGAACACGCCAGTCTCCTCTTCGATGACCCCGAGCAACTCGACGCGCTGCAATGAATCGAGATCGAGGTCCGCGTCGAGGCGCGCTGTCGCCTTGACGGTCGAGGCCTCGACGCCGGCGAGGCCCGCCACGATGACGGTGATGGGATCGACGGCCGCGTCGAGTGGGTCGCGTCGCAGTTTCGAGGCCGCGGCCGGGATGGGCGCGGAGGCGGGTCGCTCCAGGTCGTCGAGCCGGGCCAGGATGTCCGGCTTCCGAACCTTGAGGGTGTGGGTGCGCGGCAGGTCGGCGTCCGGCCAGACGGTGGATCCGCGGATCTGCTGGTGGGGTGCGAGGCGCGCATTGACCGATCGGACGATCTCGTCCTCGAGCGACGGATCGTCGAGCAGCAGGACGGCGTGGACCCTGAGGCCGGCGCCGAGCGGCCAGCCCACGATCGCGGCGTCCTTCACGCGATCGTCGTCCTTGAGCACCGCCTCGACGTCCTCGGCGTAGACCTTCTGCCCGTCGGGCAGGGCGAGCATGTCCTTCTTCCGGCCGCGGAATGTCAGCATGCCGTCCGTCGTGAACGCCCCGAGATCGCCGGTGTGGTACCAGCCCTCGGCGTCGATGGCGGCCGCGGTCGCCGCGGCGTTCTTCCAGTAGCCGGCGAACCGTCCGGGGCCGCGGGCGAGGATCTCGCCGTCCGATTCGATCCGCACCTCCACGCCCGGGATCGCTTCGCCCACGGTGCCGAGGATGTTCCGGTTCGGGCGCGTGAAGCTGACCACCGGTCCCATCTCCGTCGCGCCGTAGCCCTGCAGGATGTCCACTCCCATGTCGGTCCAGCGGCGAGCGATGTCGACATCGAGCGCCGAGGCGCCCACCCCGATCGTGTGCAGGCGCCCGCCGAACTCGCGCAGGACCGACCGGAACAACAGGCGCTTGATGGGTTTCGGCATGCGTTGGGCGATGGCGTGCAGCCGCTCGAAGATCGCCCGCCGGCCGGCCTGATCTACCCGCCGCTCGATCGCGGCGTCGAGGAGCTTCAGACCCTGCGGCACGATCAGGAGCACGGAGACCTTGAAGTCCCGGAAGGTGCGGATCAGCACGGCCGGCTGCCGGCTGACGGGATACACGATGCTCGACCCGACGGTGAGGGGGGCCATGAAGCCCAGGACCTGCTCGTACAGGTGCGACAGGGGCAGGACCGAGAGCAGGCGGTCCTTCTCGCCGAACGACAGGACGTTCGTCATGGCCGTGGCGCTGGCCATCAGGTTGCCGTGACTCAGCATCGCGCCCTTGGGCTCGCCGGTCGTGCCGCTGGTGAAGACGATCTCGGCAAGTGTGTCCTTCGTGATCGGTGCGGCGTCGACTGCCTCGGCCCGTCGGGCGGCGTCGGGCAGGCTCTCGACGAAGAGGATCGGGAGGCCCAGTTCGCGCGCCGAGACCTCTGTCTGGCGGCTGGCGACGACGAGCTTCGCCTCGGTCTGGGCGACGATCTTCCGCCCGAAGTCGATGGTGTGGCGGACGTCGAGCGGGACGGAGACGGCGCCGAGGTGGGCGATCGAGAAGAAGGCGATCCCCCACTCCGGGCGGTTGACGGCCCACAGGATCACGCGGTCGCCCTCGCCGATCCCGGCGTCGCGCAGGACCCGCGCGGCCCGTGGCACCGTGGACCCGAGATCGCGGTAGCGCCACGTCCGCGTGCGGAAGAACGGCCGGATCAGGAGCGCGGGCCGCCGATCGAACCGCGCCGCCCCCTCTCGGACCAGATCGACGAGGGTCTCCATCGGTGGGCCGCTCCTTCCCGGGCGAGCTTAGCCGCCGCGGCTCGCCAGGTTTGCGAGGACCTCCGCCGCGCCCACCTCGAGCGCGGCGAAGTGGCTGAACACAACCGTTTCGACGTCCAGCTCGGCAAGTCGTTTCACTGAGCGCATCGCGGTCCGATGGTCGTCGCTGTACAGGCTGCTCGCGAACGAGACCCGCCCGAAGCGTCGCTGGAGCGTGTCGCCGACGAACAGGATCCGGTCCCGGGCGCCGTACAGGCACACGCTGCCGGGCGTATGGCCGGGCGTGTGGACCACCCGCAGGCCGCCCAGCAACGGCAGGACATCTCCGTCTTCGATGGGCTCGAACGTCGCCGGCTCCGGCGTCATGGCGGCGAACATCCTGCCGCGCGTGGGGCGTCGGGCGACATCGCGCCACGTCGTGCTCAGGCCAGCCGCGTCCGCCGGGTGCATGAAGATGGCCACCCCCTGCTGCGCCAGCTCGCGCGCGCTGCCGGCGTGGTCGGGATGGCCGTGGGTGATCACGACGCGCCGCAGGTCCGCGGGCGATCGACCCTGGTCGGCTATCGCGCGTCTGATCCGCTCTCCGGACCCGGGGTGGCCGCAGTCGATGAGCGACAGCTCGGGCTCGAGGACGAGGTGGACCCTGACCCGAGTGAGCGGGATCTCGACGAGGTCGCGGACGGGGCCGAGCATGCGGCCATCCTACGAGCCGATCCCTCGCACCGGCGTGTACCGTTCGGCGCGTCGTGCACATCGAGGTCAATGGCACCCGCCTGTGGTTTGACGTCGAGGGAACATCGCTGATCCCCGACGGCGCCCGGATGCAGCAGCGACCGACGATCGTGCTCATCCATGGCGGGCCCGGCACCTACGACCATTCGATCTTCAAGCCCTACTTCGATCGCCTCGCCCGCGATCCCCAGGTGGTCTATCTCGACCTTCGCGGGCACGGCCGGTCGGCGCGCACCGATCCCTAGGTCTACCAGACGTCGCCCGGGCGCCAGTCGCAGCTGATCGGCTCGGTGAGGTCGAACGGCGGCGAGGTGGGCGTCCGTAGCACGAGGATGTAGCCCTCGTCGTCGGGCGTCCGTTGCTCGCCTTCGCGCGACCGGACGGTGGCCGGGCCGAGCCAGGTCTGCCAGCCGAGTCGCTCGTAGAACGCGTGCCGGCCGGTCCCGAGGGCGCCGAGCTCGAAGGTCGCGCGGATGTGTTCGGTGACCGCGTCCATGACGATCGAGCCGTGTCCGCGACCCTGCAGGCCGGGGGCGGTAGCGACGGCCTCGACGTAGCCGGTCCGCAACGGTCGGCCGCCGATCTCGAGCGTCCGCTCGACGACCGATGCGTGGCTGACGATCTCGCCGTCGAGATCGAGCACGAAATGCAGGCCGCCGAGGGCATGCGCCCAGTCGTCGTCGTTGAACGCTTCGTCGCCCGTCCCGAAGGCGGTATCCATCAAGGCTCGGATGGCGCGGAGCTCGTCCGGCGTCAGGGCGTCGCCGGGCAGGCGGCGAAGTCGGGGCGTCACTCCCCTATGGTGCCGCCGGGCGGGCGCCGAGTCGTGCCCGGTAGACTCGATCGATGTCCGCGTTGACCGATGCGCCGCTCGTCGAGGCCGACGACCGGGCGTCGTGGCGAGCCTGGCTGGAGGCAAATCACGCCACCTCGCGTGGGGCCTGGCTCGTCACGCGGCGGCCGCGCTCCGGCCGGCCCGGGCTCGACTACGAGACCGCCATCGAGGAGGCTCTCTGCTTCGGCTGGGTCGACGGCACGGCCGGCCGCGTCGATGACGAGCGGGGCAAGCTGTATTTCGCGCCGCGCAAGCCGCGAAGCGGCTGGGCCGCCACGAACAAGGCGCGCGTCAGGCGGCTGATCGCGCAGGACCGGATGGCGCCGGCCGGGCTGGCGGCGATCAAGCGGGCGAAGTCGAACGGATCGTGGGAGCTGCTCGATAGCGTCGAGCGGCTCGAGGTGCCGGATGACCTCATCGCCGCGCTGAAGGCCCAGCCGCCGGCGGCGGTCAACTTCGCGGCCTGGCCACCGTCCGTGCGCAAGCAGGCGCTGACATCCCTGGTACAGGCGCGCCGACCGGACACCAGGATCGCGAGGATCCGGAAGATCGCGGACGCTGCCGAGCGGAACGTTCGCCCAGGGGCCGCCGAGCCGACGCGTCCCCTATTCGAGAGCGGACGGCCCGACCTCGCGGAGCGAGCGGACGAGCTGCTTCGCGGCTTCGGCGAGCGGTAATCTGCTCACTACGCGGCCCGCGCGGTCAGTAATGGACCGGGCCACCCTCGACGGTCGGGCTATCCGCCCGGGATGCGCGCCAGCAGGTCACCGATCGTGGAGGCTCCGCCCGCGATGAGGATGTTCTTGATCATCTTGCCGCCGGCCGCGGCAGCGAGGTAGCCGAGGACGGGCATCCGCAGGACGCCGGCTGCGATGCCGGTAAGGTCGACCAGCGCGAGGATCCGGCTTCGGCTCGGTGCCGATCGGGGTGCGACCTCGAC
>DASQFM010000008.1:0-5488 GCA_035633135.1 Candidatus Eiseniibacteriota bacterium | reverse complement strand
CGGTCGATTGCCGGCGGGGAACGGACCGAGCTGGTAGTCGGACGTCGTCGAGACGACGCGGAAGCCGAGGCTCTCGTAGAGCGACTGCGCCTCGTTGGGGTTCTGCATGTCGACGCCGAGGGCAGCCTGGGTGGCTCCGGCGTCCCGGACGGTTCGCAGGCTCTCGGCGAGCAGCGCCCGCGCGAGTCCGCGTCGTCGGAACTCGGGCTGGACGGAGATCGACTCGGTCCAGCCGATTCGGGTCCCGTCAGGTGCGGGCTCGGCCATGAAGTTGAGGATCTGGCCGGCGATGTCGTCCCCGTGGAATGCGACTCGCCAGAGGGTCGGATCGAAGCTCGGCTGGCCCAGGAACTTGGCGTACTGCTCCTCGCTCTGGGCCTGCTCGCCGTAGCTCTGGGCGAACGCCCGGGCTGCGGCGTCGAAGACCCGCCGGTGCATCGAGGCGTCGGCCGGATCGATTGGGCGGATTTCGAAGCCGTCCGGCAGCGGGACGTCGGGGATATCGTCAAACGAGGGACGGACGAGCTGGCCGCCCTCGCGAACTCTCCGGAAACCGGCCGCCTCGACGACTGCCCGGAGCGCATCGTCGCGGCCGCCGACGTAGGTCACGACCCGGGTCGGCTGCTCGGGGTTGAACCCATCGGCGATCTCCTCGGCCCTCGCCAGTGCGTGGCGCAGGAGGAGCCCCTCGACTCCCTGGCCGCGGGCCGCGGGATCGATGTTGAGAACGCAGGCGACCTCGTTCTCGCCCGTGATGGCCTCTTCCCACGACGACCGGCCGTAGCCGACGACCTGCCCGTCGAGCTCAACCACCGCACAGTCGCGGGGCAGGTCGGCGTGCTCGAGATGGGCGTAGTGATTGTCCATCTCGGCAACGGTTCCGCGGTCGGCCTGGCCATTGAATGCCCGCACCTCGGCGACGACGCGGCTCATCGCCGGGTGGTCCTCGAGGCCGCGGTACGGCCGCAGGCGCAGCGATGCGCCCGCGGCCGCCACTGGTGTCGCCGTCGCGCCGGGGTCTGCCCTCGAGCCGTCCATCACCCGACTCGCTTGAGCTTGCCGGTCCGCTTGGCGTAGCGCTCGGCCGCGCTGAACGCCCAGAGGCCCGTTGGGATGAGAACGATGCCCATGACGATCAGCGGCCAGACGTCGCCCATGAGGGCGCTCACCGGCACGCCATCGATCAGGCCTCGCCGCACGCCCTCGAGGGCGTACGTGGCAGGGGACAGGTGCGACAGCACCTGCATCCAGCCCGGCAGGACGTCGATCGAGTAGTAGACCCCGCTGATGAGCAGCAGGACCGACTGCAGGACGAACGTCATCTGCGCCCCGCGCTCCACGTACAGCAGGGGCAGGATCGCCGCCATCATCGCGATGCCGACGAAGCTGAACGAGCCAAGGATCATGAAGACGACGACCGTGCCGGCGTCCGCCTGCGCAATCGAGAGATTGGGGAAGAACAGCACCATCGCGACCAGGATCGCGGCGGTGTGGATCAGCCCGTAGACCATCGCGTAGGCGACGGCACCGAGCAGATGGGTGGAGCGCCGGACGGGCGCCATCATCGTGTACTCGAGGGTGCCCTCCCAGCGCTCGATCGCGATCGTCTCGGCGATCCAGGAGAACACCACCGAGAGGTAGTTCCAGAAGATCGCCCCGACGATGAGCGTCAGGAGCAGGCGCGAATCGCCCGATTGCGCCCCGATCAACGAGACCGACAGGGCGCCGGCGGCGGAGTACACCAGGAACGCGATCTCCCATCCCCAGTAGCGGCGGCTGAGGAAGAAGTTGCGCTCGATGAAGGCGTATGAAGCCTTCAGCTCGTGCGTCAGAACGGTCATCTCAGGTCCCTTCAGTCGTTTTCGTCGGCGTCTTCCTCGACGTCCTCGTCGAGGGATCGGCCGGTGTAGGTCATGAAGACCGCGTGCATCGTCGGTTCCTGGCCGTGGCGATCGGCGACGAGTCGCTTGAGGCCGTCCGGCGTGTCCTCGGCCACCACCCGGCCCTCGTTGAGCACCGCGATCCGATCGCTCAGCCGCTCGGCCTCCTCGAGGTCGTGGGTCGTCAGCACGATCGACGCGTCGTGGTTCCTGCGGACGTCCTCGATGAACGCCTGCACGTCCAGCTTCGAGCGCGGGTCGAGGCCGGTCGTCGGCTCGTCGAGGAGGAGCAGTGACGGGCTCGTCAGCAGGGCTCGCGCGATCGCGATCTTCTGCTGCATCCCCCGGCTCAGCTGCTCGACCGGCCGCCCGAGGCGCTTCTCGGCGATGCCGAGCCGGCCGCAGATCCGCACCGTGTCAATGCGGGCCTGCCGCGCGTCGAGGCCGTACAGCCGGGCCGCGAACAGGAGGTTCTCCATCGGGCTGAGCTTCTTGAAGAAGGCGGCGTCGACGCTGACCCGGTTGATGAGCCGCTTGACGGCCATCTCCTCGCGAACGATGTCGTGGCCGAAGACCTCGACCCGACCCTCGTCGAGGGTCAGGAGGCTCGAGACGAGCCGGATCAGGGTGGACTTGCCGGAGCCGTTCGCGCCGAGGATCCCGACGGTGCCGCCGCGCTCGAGGCGCAGCGAAACATCGGCGATGGCGACGACCGGGCGGCGCTTGCGGCCGACCTGGAACCGCTTGGTCACCCGCTCAACGAGCAGCGCGGGCACGGCGGACTCGACCGACGCTTCGGCCGCATCGGCGGCCGGGCGGTCCGGCAGGAGCTGCGTATTCGGTTGTCGGAGCGTCGTGGCGGTCATCGGTTGGTCCTCTGGTTGTTGCTGCGAGCGAGTTGCGGGCGAGACCCGGACATGGAACGAGCCGCGCGCCCGGTTTCCGGCGCTTCGCGCCGGTGGGCTCGCGGCTCGCTTGTCGTCCTCGGCATCGTGAGAGGACAAACTAAGAACCGTGGGCCCGATCTGGCCCACGGCTCGTGGTTCGCTCGGTGAGGGCGGTCATACCGCCCGACGGCTACCTCGAGGAGGGCGCAGATCTCCCGCGATCGGCGACGCCAACGGGCGCGACCGGCCGTCGGTAGGCGAGCGTTGCGCTCTGCATGAAGACAGCCCTCCTGGGTTTCGGGAACGGCGCACGGGCGCCGGTGGGGGAGTCTACGGGGCGGCGCGAGGCGGTGTCAACTTTCAAGATCATCGTTGTGTGAACGGCCAGCGACTCTGTCAAGTTAAGGGGACAGCGACTCTGTCCAAGTTAACAGCGACTTTGTCACCCTCGATCCCAGGGAGACGCGGGAGGGTCTATCGCGGGGCGTCGCCGATTGCTAGAGTCGGCGCCAGCGCGCCGGAAAGATCGGCGCCACACGGGAGGGAAGCAGATGCAACCAAGCACGCCGTCAGTTCGCCCCCAAGGGGTGACGATCCTGGCGATCCTGTCCGCGATCGCGGGGGTCTTCGGCCTGCTCGGCGCCCTGGCCGCGATCGGCCTCGGCGGCCTTGCCGCCGGTGCCGTCGGTGGGACGACCGGAGCCGCATTCGGTGGGCTCGTCGTGGTCACCGGCCTGTTGTTGCTCGTTTACGCGATCCTCGCACTGGCGTTCGCGTACGGCGCATGGCGGCTCCTGCCGTGGGCCTGGATTCTGGGCGTTGGGGCCCAGGTCCTGTCCCTGGTCCTCGCGGCGATCGGCCTGGTGACGGGCGGCGGCATCAACTTTGTCGGGATCGCAATCTCCGCAGTCATCCTGTACTACCTCTTCACGCCCGACGTGAAGCGCGCCTTCGGACGGCCCTGAACCGAAGGTCCCGCAACGCGAGCCGGCCGGAGCAATCCGGCCGGCTCTTTCATTCCCGGTAGGGTTCGCTGGTGAGCGCCATCGCACCAGACCCGCCTCCGAGCCTTCGGCCCTCGCTGGTCGAGCTCATTCGGACCGGGGTCCTCGACCCCGAGCTCGCGGCGCTGGTCTGGCTACTCGTCGAAGGTCGGGTGCCCCTCGTCGTCGCAGCGCCTCCTGCGCGGCTCGGCGCGGGCGCCCAACTGGTGCGTGGCATCGTCGGGACCATCCGGCCCGAGCTCGATGACGCGGATCTCGGCCAGCCGTTGACCCGGACCGGGGCTCGGCGGCTGACGCGCGGCCAGCGGGCCGGCGGCGTGGTGGCCGGCGGCTCGCTCGAGGACGTGCATCGCTGGCTGTCGGCGCCGCCCCTGCCGCTCAGCGACGATGAGCTCACGTTCCTGGGCTGCGTCCTCGTGCTCGGCCCCTCCGCGGCCGTGACATCGGCCGGGCCCTTGCGGGTCGTGGCAGCCCACTATGCGAGGCCCCTGGCCCGCGATGCGCACGGCCATCAGCAGCGCCTCGGGCCGGCGGTCCTTGCCACGTGGGACGAGCAGGCCGGCCGCTACGAGCACTTCTCGTGGGGCGTCCTCCCGGAGATCGCGGCCCGGCTTGGCCGCAAGGCAGGCGACCTGGAGGCAGACCTTCACCATCGGCGCGATGACCTGGCAGGGCTGGCCAAGGCCGGGATCGTGTCGCTCGATGAGGTCCGGCGGCTGATCGCCGGCTACGCGGTCGAGTACGGCCGCCAGCACGACCCGCTCGGGCACTGAACCGGGCGCGACCTCGCGACTCGGCGGCAGGGCCGGGCTCGACCCGGCGCCTGCCCGGCGGCGAGGCCCGCATCGCCGGCAACTCCTTTGCTATCGTCCCTGCCAAGGAGGGTGTGATGAATCTCGGGGTCCTGTTCCTGGTCCTGCACGTTCTCGGCGCGATCGTCGCCTTCGGGCCAACGTTCGCGTTTCCGCTGATCGGATCGATGGGCGGCAAAGAGCCGATGCACGCCAACTTCGCGACACGTGTCTCGGAGGCGATCAGCGACCGGATCGTCATTCCGCTGGCCCTGTTCCAGGCCGTGACCGGAGTCGGGTTGATCCTCACCCGCGGCTGGGACGTGTTCGCCACGCGGTGGCTGCTGCTGGGGATCGTCCTCTATGTGATCGCGATCAGCCTCTCGATCTTCTACCAGCGCCCGACGGTCCACCGCGTCATCGCGATGACATCTGCGCCCCCTCCGCCCGGTGCGTCCGGGCCACCGCCCGAGCTGCTCGCAACCATCAAGAAGGTCCAGCGCACCGGGATGGTCCTCGCGAGCCTGCTCGTCGTCATCATCGTGCTGATGGTGCTTAAGCCGGCCTTCTGAGCCGCTGTTCTGAACCGCCGATTTCGGCCGCCGATCGGGGGCGAGACGGGGGCGGCGATACCATGAGATCCATGCCGAACGTCGCTGCCTCCGTGACCGACCTGCTCGACCGCCTCGCGGGGATCGTCGTGCTCGAAGGCGACCGCGTCGTCGTCGTCGATGAGGCACGGCTCCGCGGGGAGGGCGTCCGCGATCTCGCCTGGACGGCGGCCTTCAGCGAAGATCCCGCGACCGTCGCGGCGGCCCAATGGATCGTCTGGCAGGCCTCCCAGGCGCTGGGCGCCCGGTCGGCGAGCATCCACGAGCTGTACTTGGCCCGCGCCCGCGGCGAGGTCTCGGGCTTCACGGTGCCGG
>DASQFM010000007.1:0-10427 GCA_035633135.1 Candidatus Eiseniibacteriota bacterium | reverse complement strand
AGATCGCAGAACTTCCTCGCCGATCCCGACGTCCTCGAGGCGATCCTGGACCTTGCCGATCCGAAGCCGGGTGATCGAATCCTGGAGATCGGGCCCGGACTGGGGATTCTCACCGGGGGACTCCTCGACGCCGGGGCCTCGGTGACCGCCGTCGAGATTGATCGCGGCCTCGCGGGCTACCTGCGGGAGCGCTTCGATGGCGCCATCGCGCGCACAGAGCCGCTCGACACCACATCCGCCGCCGCGGCCGGGCCGGTCACGGCGGACCTCCCCGCCGGCGCAGCGGGGCGGCTGACGCTGATCGAGGCGGACGCGCTTGATCTCGACCTCACGGGCCTCCTGCCGCCGCCCTACAAGGTCGTCGCCAACCTGCCGTACAACATCACCAGCCCGACGCTCCATCGCCTGCTCGGCGGCAGCCCGGTCGCCGATCGGATCGTGCTCATGCTCCAGGCCGAGGTCGCCGACCGCATCGCCGCGCCGCCGGGCCGGATGAGCTACCTGTCCGTCTTCGTCCAGTACCACGCCGAGGTCCGGGTCGTCCTGCGCGTGCCGGCCGAGGCGTTCGAGCCCGCGCCGAGTGTCCAGTCCGCCGTTGTCGTGCTCGAGCCACGGCCCGCCCCGGACCAAGCGGGCGACGAGGATGAGCTGTGGCGCCTGGTCCAGGCCGGCTTCCGGGAGCGGCGCAAGATGCTGCGCAACGTGCTGGGCCGACAGCTCCCGTACGATCAGGCGCGCGTCGACACCGCCCTCGCCGCCGCGGGCATCGCCGGCGATCGGCGGCCCCAGACGCTGTCCGTCGGGGAGTGGCTCGCGCTGCGGGCGGCCCTCCGATGACCGCCGCGCCATGACGTCGGCCCGCCATCGACTTCGTTCGAGCTGGCCTCGTTGACCGGGCCGCGCAATCCCGACCACCGCCCCGCGATCCGGCTGGCGCCCGCGAAGCTCAACCTGACGCTCGCGGTCCTCGGCCGGCGGCCGGATGGCTTCCACGACCTTCACTCGCTGATGGTCCCCCTCGAGCTCCACGATCGGTTGAGCCTCGCGCCCGCCGCCGGCGACAGCGATTCCCTCACCGTTGCCTTGAGCCCCGCGCTGCGGCCGGATGCCGAGGCGCTCGGGCCCGCGGAGGCCAATCTCGTCCTTCGCGCGATCGCCGTGGCCCGCCAGGCGGTCGGCCGATCGGCCGCTGCGCGCCCGCTGGCCGTCCGGCTCGAGAAGCTGATCCCGGTCGCCGCCGGGCTGGGCGGCGGCAGCAGCGACGCCGCAGCCGCGCTCGATGGGGCCCTGGAGGCGTGGAGTGCCGACCTCCCGGCTCACGAGCGCCTGGAGCTCGCCGCCCGACTCGGGTCCGACGTGCCATTCTTCCTGGCCGGCGGCGCCGCGTTGATCGAGGGTCGGGGCGAACGCGTCTCGCCGGTCCGTGGCTTCATCGGCGAGCCGCCGGGCGTCCTGCTGGTGAAACCGGCGATCGCGGTCTCGACGCCGGCGGTGTTCGCCGCCCTCGACGCGGGTGGCCCCGCGGCGCCCTCGGATCCGCGCTCGACGCGCATGACTTCGGACCACCTGGCCAGCGAGCTGGAGACCGGCCTGCGCGCGGTCGATCTCGTCGCCCGGGCGGGCGTGCTGGCCGTCGCCAACGACCTCGGCAACGCGGCCGCGGTCGTCGCGCCCGAGTTGAAGTCGATCCGCCGGCAGGTGGGCCGTGTCCTCGGCGTGCCGGTGGGGCTTTCGGGGTCGGGCCCGACGCTGTGGGCGCTCTATCCTTCGAAGGCGCGCGCCGAGGAGGCCGCGGCCCAGGTATCGGCCGCCGTGGCGGCAGGCAGCATCGATTCCATCGGCGACGCGCCACCGCTCGTCATGGCCACGGCGATATCGACGCCGGCTGGGGCCGAGTCCCAGCCCTTGAGCCACCGACAAGAAGCGTTCCCGAAGGGAGGACCCGCGGATGACCCATCAGGCGATCACGACATCCGGCGCCCCGAGCGCGATCGGGCCCTACAGCCAGGGCATCTCGACCCATGACCTCGTTTTCTGCTCGGGTCAGCTGGGGCTCGACCCGTTCAGTGGCGAATTGGCCGAAGGCGTCGAGGCCCAGGCCGATCGCGCCCTCAGGAACCTCGCCGCCGTGCTCGATGCCGCAGGGTGCGCCTTCGCCGACGTCGTGAAGACGACCATCTACCTGGCCGATATCGCCGACTTTGCCGCCGTCAACGGCGTATACGGGCGGTTCATGCCCGATCCGCCGCCGGCCCGTTCGACCTTCGCGGTCGCAGCCCTGCCGAAGGGCGGGCTCGTCGAGATCGACGCAATCGCGCTTCGCCAGGCGCGCTGAGCTCGTTTGACACCCCCAGCGGACCGCCGCGAGAATGCCCCCACGCCGCTGATGAGAATCACCAACCGCCCCCGCCGCTGCGACGCCGCCCACGCGGCAGCCCCGATGACGGCCCTCCGGCGCGACCCTCTGTGACCCCCTCAAGTCCCGAGCCGACCACGCGTCGGACTGCCGCAATCGTCCTCGCCGCCGGGCTCGGCACCCGGATGCGATCGAGCCTGCCGAAGGTCCTGCACCAGCTGTGTGGCCGGCCGATGATCGACTACGTCCTCGACGCGTGGGCGGAAGCAATCGCCGAGGATCAGCCCGGCGCCTCGTCGGCGACCCGTCCGATCGTCGTCTATTCGCCGGCCACCGCCGCGGTTCGCGAGGCGGTCGAAGGCCGTGCCGATCCGGCGCTCCAGGAGGAGCCACGGGGGACGGGCGATGCGATCCGGGCCGGGCTCGACGCGCTCCCCGGCGAGGCAGACGAGGCCCTCGTCCTGTCGGGCGACGTGCCGCTCGTGGCCGGCGCGCAGCTCCTCGCGGTGCTGGAGCAGCGGCGCCTCGATGACGCCGCGATCGCCCTCGCCTCGGTCTTCGCCGCCGATCCGGGTCGCCTCGGCCGCGTGGTCCGCAGCGAGTTCGGCACCGTCGAGCGGATCGTCGAAGCCGCCGACGCCTCGGCCGATGAGCTCGAATCGAACGAGATCAACGCCGGGCTCTATGCCTTCGATGCCACGTGGCTGCGGCGGCGCATCGGCGCCCTCACCGCGTCCGCCGCGACCGGCGAGATCTACCTCACCGACCTCGTCCGCCTCGCCCGGGAGGACGGCCGGATCGTGAGCGCGGTGGGCTTCGACGACGACGGCACGTTCGATGGCATCAACGACCGGAGCCAGCTCGCCCAGGCCGAGTGGGCCCTCCGGGTCCGGCTGAACGAGGGCCACATGCGGGCCGGCGTCACCATGCGCGACCCGTCGACGGTCTATCTCGACTGGTCGGTGCGCCTCGCGCCCGACGTGACCCTAGAGCCTGACGTCATCCTCCGCGGCGCGACCTCGATCGCCGAGGGCTGCGTCATCGGGCCGTCGACGACGGTGGTCGATTCGACCATCGGGCAGGACTGCCGGATCTGGGCCAGCGTGGTCGAGACCTCCGTGATCGAAGACGGTGCGAGCGTCGGGCCGTTCAGCCACCTCCGCGCCGGCAGCCACATCGGCCCTGGCGCCCAGATCGGCAACTACGCCGAGATCAAGAACACCAGGATCGGCGCCGGCGTGAAGCAGCATCACGTCAGCTACCTCGGCGACGCCGAGATCGGCGACGGCACCAACGTCGGTGCGGGCACCATCACCGCCAACTGGGACGGCCGAGTGAAAAATCGGACTCGCGTCGGGAAGGGCGCGTTCTTGGGCGTCGACACGATGCTCGTCGCGCCGGTCGCGGTGGGCGATGGGGCCCGGACGGGCGCCGGTGCCGTCGTGACCCGCGACGTCCCGCCCGGGAAGCTGGCGGTCGGGGTCCCGGCCCGGATCCGAGAGCCGAAGCCTACGGCGGAGCCCGGACTCGACGCGACGACCACCGACCGAGCGGGGCCCGGACGCTGATGGGCACTGCCGTCGAACTGCTAGTCATCGTCATCCTCGTCCTGCTCAACGCCGTGTTCGTCGCCGCGGAGATCTCGCTCATCACGATGCGGCGGAGCCGGCTCGAACAGCTCGTGGAAGAAGGACGCCGCGGTGCGGAGCGGGTCCGCCGCCTGACGGCACAGCCCGGCCGGTTCCTGGCGGTGATCCAGCTCGGGATCACCTTCGTCGGCTTCCTCGCCGCCGCCTTCGCGGGCGTCAACCTGACTCGGCTGCTCGACAGCTGGTTCCTGTCCGTCCAGCCACTTGCGCCCTACGCCGGAGCGCTTGCGCTCCTCATCGTCACGGCGCTCCTGAGCTTCTTCACCATCATCTTCGGGGAGCTGGTGCCGAAGACGCTGGCCCTCGCGTACACGGAGCGGATCGCGCTCCTGCTCGCCGGCCCGGTGGACGTCATGGGTCGCGTCCTGGGCCCGATCGTGTGGGCCCTCACCCAGATCACGAACGGCGTGAGCCGAGTCCTCGGCGTCAGCGACATCGACCGCGACGTCATCAGCACGGAGGAGCTCAAGCTCCTGGTCGAGCGCGGCGGCGAGCAGGGCGTTCTCGAGGCCGAGGAGGAGCAGATGATCAACGCGGTCATCGAGCTCGGCGAGCGGCGCGTCCACGAGGTGATGGTTCCGCGCGTCTCGATCGCCGGCCTGCCGGCCGACGCGACGTTCGAGGGTGCGATCGACCTGGTGATCGAACGCGGTCATTCGCGGATTCCCGTCTACGAGGATTCGATCGACGAGATCGTCGGCATCCTGTACGCCAAGGATCTGCTGCCGTACCTCAAGCCCGACGCCGCCGAGCGGCCGCCGCTCCGGACCCTCCTGCGGCCACCGGTGCTGGTGCCCGAATCGATGACGATCGACGACCTGCTCCACGAGCTCCAGCGTCGCAAGGTGCACCTCGCCATCGTGCTCGACGAATACGGCGGCACGGCCGGCCTGGTCACCATCGAAGACCTGCTCGAGGAGATCGTCGGCGAGATCCAGGACGAGTACGACGTCGAAGAGCCGATGGTGGTCCGCATCTCCGATCATGAGGCGCGGGTCGACGGTCGGGCCGACATCGACGAGCTGCAGGAGCTGTTCGACGTCACCCTCGATCTCGAGGACGAGGAGGAGTACGACACCGTCGGCGGCCTGATCTACCACCGCATCGGTGGGGTGCCCTCGCCGGGCGATCGCGTGGAGCTCGACGGCATCACCCTGACCGTGGAGACCACCGACGGCCGAAGGGTCGGCAAAGTCCTCGTCGTGCGAGAACCGCCGCCGGGTTCCGGCGCGGAGCGCGAGCGCTCCGGCTGAGGAGGCGGAGCCCGCCGCCCGGCAGGCGTTCCAGACGGGCCGGCCCCGCGAACGCGCTCGGCCGGTTGCCGGCGACGAATTGCATCAGACAGACACCCGCGGCAAGTTAGAACGCCTGTTGGCCGCTACCGAGGCCGTCGCGCCTATTGGGTGGCCAAAACGTGTCCCGTCGCGAGCGTGGCCCGGGATGAATGTCCAGCGGCACAGCCTCTCCTGCGCCGTCCGAGCGGCAAACCCTCGATCTAACGAACCTCGGGTGTACGTCTGAGACAAACCGCGCCCGCGCCACGATCCCAACCCTGACCAGCGGCGCTCCAGCGCCCCTCGGAAGGCCGGCCGCTGGAGCGCCGGACGATCCAACCGGCGGACAACGGCACGCCGGGCGATCCAACCACAGGACGACGGTCCCATCCTCGGTGGGATGGCACGCCTCGCCTTCCAAACGGCGTCGGAACCCTACTCCGTCTCTCATTGGACCGCCGCACGATCCGCGCCCGGACGGTTGGCGATGTGCCTCGCATCGCTCGACGGATCTACGCGGCGATCACCCGCTCGACGATGTCCTCGAGGGCGCTGCGGATGTCGGGCAGGACGACTCCTATGGCATCGAGCTCGGCGAGGGCCCGGTCCCGTCGCTCCCTCGCCTGGCCGCGGGTGTACTCACGGGCACCCGTCCGCTCCAGGATCGCCACGATCTCTCCGACCGCGGCATCGTCGAGGCCGTCGCGCGCATACAGCTCAGCGAGCCGTGCGCGATCTTCGGGACCCGCGGTCTCGAACGCATAGAGCACCGGCAGCGTCTTCTTGTGGCGCGCCACGTCGGTCGCGTGCTTGCCGGTCAAGGCCTCGCTGCCCCAGATGCCGAGCAGATCGTCATTGAGCTGGAAGGCGATCCCGAGGTCCCAGCCGAAGGCCCGGTAGCGGCTGATCACCGCTTCGTCTTCGGTCGCCAGGAGCGCCCCGGCCTCGATGCCCGCCGCGATCAGCGCCGCGGTCTTGCGGCCGATCATGTCGAAGTAGGCGTCGACCGACATGACGTCCGTCGATTCGCTGGCGCGCATGTCGAGGTACTGGCCTTCGCACAGGGCGACGCACGTCTCGTCGTAGAGGCGCATCAGCCGGAGCACCGTTCGATCGCTGAAGCCCAGATCTGACAGCCGGTGCAGCGCGACGCGGCTCAGGCTGAAGAGCATGTCGCCGGCGTTGATCGCGTGAGGCACGCCGTGCTTCGACCACAGGGTTGGGCGGTGGCGCCGCTCGCGGTCGTCGTCCTCGATGTCGTCGTGGACCAGGCTGAAGTTGTGGCCCAGCTCGATGGCGGCGGCGCCCGGCAGGGCGCCCCGGTGATCGCCGGTGATCGAGGCGTACGCCAGCAGGCCCAGCAACGGTCGCATGCGCTTGCCGGTCGAGCCGGAGCCATCGAGGCCCAGGTGGTAGCGGCACATCTCGTAGACGCCCGCGGTCGCCGGGTCGGTCCCCTCGACGAGTCGGAGGATCTCCGCTTCGGTGTCGGCGATGAGCTCGGCGATGTCGGGCACGGTGGAGAGCGTCATTTGCCGCGAGTGTACCGTCGGCCCAGCAAACGTGCGCAGTCCAGGTAGCGGGTTCGGACCGAGTCCGCGACTCTTGGCAGCATGGCGCCCTGCCTCACGACGAACTTCTGCACCGGATGCAGAGTTCCAGACGACCTGCGCCACGCGACGTCGTCCGCCGGCATTCGATGCAGGATTGCGGCTCCACGCCGCATCAAATGCACGTTCGCGACGCCCGGGGTCCTCGAGCCGTTCGAGAGACTGCACTGGATGCAGGATCACGCCGGCACCGGTGTCTTGGGTGTCACAGGCCTGCACTCAACGAAGCATTCCGACCAATTTCCTGGACGACCTGATGGGGTCGCGTCGCTTAGGTGCATTGAATGCAGGCCCGGAAATCCTGGCTCGGTCCGACCTCTGGAACGCGGCCCGGTGGTACCGTCACGAACGTGCCGATGCCGCGTCGCTACACCACCGATGCGATCGTCCTGTCACGGTTCGATTACGGCGAGGCCGACCGGATCCTGACCCTCATCACCCCCGGCGAGGGCAAGATCAAGGCGATCGCGAAGGGCATCCGGCGCCAGAAGTCGCGGATCGGCGGCAGCCTCGAGCCGTTCGCCGAGCTCACGCTGCTGCTGGCCCGTGGCCGGACCTTCGACATCGTGTCCCAGGTGGCCATCGTCAGCCCCTGGCTCCGGCTGCGCGATGACCTCGTGTCGTTCGGCACGGCGTCGTACCTCGCCGAGCTGATCAGCGGCACCCTCGAGGAGCGCCACCCGAGCGAGCGCCTCTACCTGCTGCTGAAGCGGGCCTACGAGATCCTCGACGCCGGGATGGCCCCGAACCGCGTCGCCCGCTGGTTCGAGATGCACCTGGCCGAGGAGCTGGGCGTGCGACCCGAGGTCGACCGCTGCGTCGAGTGCGGCCGGCTCCTGGAGGCCGACGAGCGCTATCGCTGGGTCCCGCCCCTGGGCGGCGTCCTGTGCGAACGCTGCCCCGGGCCACCGCACGATCGCGTGGCCTTGAGCCTCGAGGGCCTCAAGCTGCTGAAGGCCTACCAGCGGATGGACGTGGAGGCGCTGGCCGCCCTCCGGGTGCGGCCCGCGGTCGAGCGCGAGATCGAGGCCGCGATGCGGGACTTTCTGGCCTACTCGCTGGACCGCTCGCCGCGTTCGCTGGCCTTCCTCGACGAGGTCCGGGCCGGCGCCTGAGCCAAACGGTTCAGTCAGTTCGACCGGCTGGTGCATTCAGGCCGTACCGAGCAACCAGCTCGGGTACCTCTGCGAGGTCGAAGACCAGGCCGAACCGGGCGGCAACCGGTCCGCTGACCGTTGGGTCGCGACGCCCGTCCGCGGCGGCGATCGCCGCCGCGAGCTCGACGAAATAGTTCTCGAATCCTGCCGGGCTGATGATCTCGATCATCCGGGCGGGCGAGGCGCCGGCGTTCCACATGGCGTGGAGCTCGCCACGCGGCTTGACGATGTACCCGCCCGCGCCGAGTGACACCTCCCGGCCGTTCGAACGAAAGCCGATCTCGCCGTCGACCACGTACGAGATCTCGTCCTCGCGGGTATGGCGATGCGGCGGCACGAGGGCACCTGGCGAGAAGACATGCTCAACGATCGAGATCGATCCGGTCTCGTCGGCCGTGAGTCGGGTGGTCGCGGTGAACCCTGGCACGAGAGGAGCGTCGGCGCCGTGGGGCTCAACGACGGCCAGGTGGGCGACGGATCCGGTGGCCATTGGGAGCTCCCGCAAGTTCGCTGAGCAGCCGTGTATTGTGAATCGCATGATCAGGGGTTCCGGTGGCTCTGTCAATGGATGAACAAACGCGTCTTGCGAAAGCGAGGCGGCCGTATCGGTTGCGGGCGCGTGCAAGCGCGATGGAGCAGACGCGCCAGCGCATCACGAGGGCGGCGGTGGAGCTCCACGGGACAATTGGTCCTGCGGCCACGACGATGAGCGTGGTCGCAGATCGGGCAGGGGTTACGCGAGCCACGCTGTACCGGCACTTTCCCAATCAGGCAGCCCTGCTCGCCGCGTGCAGCGTTGATTGGCTTGCCGCGAACCCTCGTCCCGATCCGGAAACCTGGCGCGAGATCGCCAATCCTGCCGACCGGCTGCGGGCAGGCCTCGACGAGCTCTACGCCTACTACCGCTCGACGGAGCGGATGCGAGCAAATCTCCTGCGCGACATCGAGCTCCTCCCGCAGGGCATTCGCACGGGCATCACGGCGTTTCCGGCGTCCGTGGTTCCGGTCCTCCAGGCCGGCTGGCCGGATGCTCGGCTCGCTGACCTGAGGCGGGCGGCAATCGGCCACGCGGTCGCGTTCGAAACATGGCGGTCGCTCGTCGGGCAGGACCTCAGCGACAGTGAGGCCGCCGGGCTGATGGTCCGCTTCGTCACCTCCGTCGTATAGCGGGTCGCCGGTCGCGGCCCTGTTAGCATCGGGGGCCATGTCTGCCCCCACCGTTCTACCGTCCGCCGATCCCAACGACGTCGCGCCCGCCGTCGCCGAGCTCGACACGATCGTCTCGTTGTCGAAGCGGCGGGGGTTCGTCTTCCCGTCCTCCGAGATTTATGGCGGCATCAACGCCGTCTGGGACTACGGTCCGCTCGGCGTCGAGCTGAAGAACAACGTCAAGCGCGCCTGGTGGAAGGCGATGGTCCAGGACCGCAACGACATCGTTGGCCTTGACGCCGGGATCCTGATGCACCCCAAGGTCTGGGTGACCTCGGGTCACGTCGGAAGCTTCAGCGACCCGCTGGTCGAGTGCGGGACGTGCCATCGCCGCTATCGCCTGGACGAGCTCCCGGGCGCGGAAGGGCTGACCGCGACCGACCTCCGGGATCCCAACGTGGTCGAGCGGCTGGGTCTTCGATGCCCCGTGGATGGCGGCAAGCTCTCCGCACCGCGCCGGTTCAACCTGATGTTCGAGACTCACATGGGCCCGGTCGAGGATGAGGCGTCGATCGTCTACCTTCGGCCCGAGACCGCCCAGGGCAGCTACGTCAATTTCAAGAACGTCCAGCAGTCGACACGCAAGAAGATCCCGTTTGGTATCGCCCAGGTCGGCAAGAGCTTCCGCAACGAGATCAGCCCCGGCAACTTCGTCTTTCGGATGCGCGAGTTCGAGCAGATGGAGATGCAGTATTTCGTCCGCCCCGGGGCGCCCGCGAGCGAGGCGTTCGAGACGTGGCTTCCGGCTCGCCGCGCGTGGTACGAGCGCTACGGCGTCACCTCGGCCCGCCTCCGCGAGCGCGAGCACGCTCCGGATGAGCTGGCCCACTACGCCAAGAAGGCGGTCGACATCGAGTACCGCTTCCCGTTCGGCTGGAAGGAGCTCGAGGGCGTCCACAATCGCGGCGACTTCGACCTCTCGCGCCACGCCGAGGCCTCGGGCGAGAACCTCGAGTACTTCGATCCGGCGACCGAGGAGCACTTCATCCCGTGGGTCGTCGAAACGGCCGGCGGCCCCGATCGCGCGGCCTTCACCTTCCTCATCGACGCCTACCGGGAAGACGACGTCCGGGGCGAGACACGCGTCTCGCTGGCGCTCCATCCGGACCTCGCGCCCTACAAGGTTGCGGTCCTCCCGCTGCTCAAGAAGCGGCCCGAGATCGTCGAGCTCT
>DASQFM010000006.1:0-1908 GCA_035633135.1 Candidatus Eiseniibacteriota bacterium | reverse complement strand
TGAACCCCGGATGGTCGGCGCAGCGGATCGGCGTCTTGCCCCAGGCTGTCACGATCTCCTCGGCGCGGACGAGGATCGCCTCGTCCCTGGCTGCTCCAGCGACCACCTCGACGAGCGGCAGGAGCGGCGCCGGATTGAAGAAGTGCAGCCCGATGACACGCCACGGGCGGTTGGTTGCCTCGGCGATCCGGCTGACGGACAGGGCGCTCGTGTTGGTGGCCAGGATCGTCGACTCGCCGGCTGCCGACTCGAGCTCGGCGAAGAGCGTCCGCTTCACGGCCAGATCCTCGAGGGCGGCTTCGATGACGAGCTCCGCGCCGCGGATCGCATCGACCGGCCCCGCGTCAGTGCGCAACCGGTCGAGGTGGGCCTCTGCCCAGGCCGCCCGATCGACGGCCGCCGAGAGCTTCGCCGCTCGCCGCAGCAGGCCGTCCCGGATCCGGCCGCGAGCCCGCTCCAACGCCTCCGGGTCCACGTCGGCGAGACGGACGTGCCAACCGGCTTCGAGGGCCACCTGGGCGATCCCGGCGCCCATCGTTCCGGCGCCGACGATGGCAACGGTGTGGTCGGTCACGCGACCAGCGTAGCGGGGACAAGTGGCGCGAAGCTGTGAGCCCCGGGCCGCCGCCGACAAACGACGGACCCGGGGGGCCGATGGCCTCCCCGGGTCCGGGAGCTTGTCCGCCGATCAGCGCTGGACGGTCGCGCCGGGCGGCGGTGGGATCAGCGTCGGATGCGTCGCCGCACCAGCGGGAGGGCCGGGCTGAGGACCAGGGCCGCTGCCAGCAGGCCGGCGAGGCCGGCGAAAGCGAGCTGCCACAGGTAGCCATCGGACTCAGCTGTCGTCGGCGTCGTCATGGACGTGTCGGGCAGCTTCTGGGCGACGGCGCCCACTGCGGGGACTGGGGTCGGCGTCGCGCCTGGAACCGGCGTCGGCGTCGGGGTGGGTGCTGGCGCCAGGACGGGCGTGCACTCGCTGTCGACCCAGAACGCCTTGTGCTTGATCCGCGCATTCGGGTCGCCTTCCCAGAACAGCTTGTAGTGGCCTTCATCAAGGCTGATGTCGCCGGTCACGTACTCGCCATTTGAATTGGTCGTGTAGCTGCCGCTCCACACCTGGGTGCCCTTGTCGCCCGGGGCCCACTCCAGGATCCGCCAGTCGCCGGTCTGCCCAGCGTCGGCGAAGAAGAAGTGGAGGTGGAACGGGCAATCGACGTGCGGCTCGTTCTTGATTTCCGGATCGGGCTCACGGGTATCGTGGACCTTGATGGTCCCGTTGTTGCCCGGCGCGGCGGCGACGGAGCTGGGGGCTCCCAGCGCGAGCAGCAGCAGGGCGGCGACCATGGTCCAGCCGATCGCGCGCGCTTTCATACCGGCCCGCGATCGGACCGCCATCGGATTCGACATTGCATCACCTGTGACTAGGGCACTCGACAGGCGTCGGTGTGTACGCATTACAGCGAGCGGCCACTCGTGCCATTGCAGCGCCCGTGGCGGCGGACGTCACATCGGGCTTACAAACCGCGTTGCAGACGTGTCGCATCTCGGCCGGATGACATTGCACCGCCCATTCAGAGGCGTTTCAGATCGTTTTGAAGGCCTCGAATGGCTGGCGGCACGCGTCGCAGTGACGGATGGACCGGCAGAGGGTCGGCCCGAATGCGCTTTCGAGGACGGTCCGCGACGAGCCGCAGTACGGACAGCTGGCCGGGTCCTCGATGGTTACGGGCGGCGCGACGCTCAGAACTGACAGCGATCGGGCGCCCGTTGTGGGCGGCGGCGGCGCGAAACCTGACCGGCGGAGCTTCTCGCGGCCGACGGCCGAGATCCGGTCCGACGTCCACGGGGTGGCGAAGGACACCATGACCTCGACCGGGACGCCGAGCGTCGACAGCCGCTCCGAGATCC
>DASQFM010000005.1:0-11930 GCA_035633135.1 Candidatus Eiseniibacteriota bacterium | reverse complement strand
ATTGTCCCGACCCCGTCGGCCCGAGCACATCGGGCAGGAATCGGGGGTTGTACAGGGCTTTCGGGAACTAGTTTTTCAGGCGCGACTTGGCGCTTGACGAGCGTGCGGACACGCCAAAATTGGGACTGGATGGGGGAGTTGTTGGAGCGGGAGACGGGATTCGAACCCGCGACATTCTGCTTGGGAAGCAGACACTCTGCCAGCTGAGTTACTCCCGCTCGGGAGGCGCCAGAGGTGCTCTCCGCGCGGCGCCGAGTTTACCAGCCGGATAGCCGCGCGACGCCATCTGGGATCGGCACTCCGGCCAAAAGCTCACCCGCCGGAGACGGGTTACGTAGGAATGGCCCTTCCGCACGCCGACGGCGATCCCTTTCGGGGTCTGGCCAGATCGCGCCGACGGGGGGCCTTTGCCGGGCGCCCAGGAGGGCTCCGCCTGACGTATCCGGCCACCATCCGGACCGAGTGAGGCTACCTTTCCTAGCGGCGAGTCGCCTGGCACTGGCTGTTGGCGACGTCGAGGACGAACGTGCCATAGGGCCGTCCTTTCGATACGGGCCGTCGGGGTACGTCGAGCCGCGACCCGATCGCCATACCAAACGAGGCCGCAGGTCGGGTGCGAGATGAAAGGCGGTGATCTCGGTCGTCTTTATCGAAGCCTCGGCGTTGGTCGCGCGATCTCGGTTGGAGCGGCGCGGCGTCATAATCCGCCGCATGCTGGGCGAGGTGACGTCCGTTGAGCATGGCACGCCCCTCCGGCTGGCCGACGGCGGTGCGCTCGACCCCCTCGTCGGGCCCCAGTGCTCGCTCGCGGTCCAGCTGCGCCGAGCGACCGGCGCGGTCATCGGGCGGAGCGCCGAGCTCGACGCGATCTCCCAGGAGCTGCACGAGGCGACCGGCCGCCTCGCCGCTGTGACCCTCGAGGGCGAGCCGGGCATCGGCAAGACGCGCCTGCTGCTCGCCGCCGCCGAGGTCGCGTCGGCCAGCGGGTTCACGTGTGTCGCGATCACGGCCGACGAGGAGATCCGCGGGCCGTTCCTCGTCGCGCGCAGCCTGTTCGCGTCGAGCGCGATCCACGACGCGGCCGCTGGGACGCCGGCGGAGGCCGCCGTAGGTCGGGTGGTCGAGGCCATCTCCGGGCGTGACGAGCGCGGGTTCGAGACCCTTTCGCCGGATGCCAAGCTCCTCCGGGCCTTTGACCTCGCGGGCGTGGCGATCTCGGCGCTCGCCGGGATCCGCCCGCTTGCGCTGCTCATCGACGACGTCCAGTGGGCCGACGACGACACCCTCCGGCTCCTCCGCTACGTCGTCCGGAGCGACGCCGATCGGCCGGTCTTCCTGTTCTTGACGATCCGGCCGGACGAGTTCGCATCGGTCACCGAGGCAGTGAACTTCGTCGCCGACATGGAGCGGATGGGCCTCGTCCGGCGGTTGCGGCCCGGACGGTTCGGCTCCGTCGAGACGGCCGAGCTCCTGAAGCGCGTCCTCGGCGGTCCGGTCGAGGCCGCCTCCGCGGCCGCGATGCATGTCCAGTCCGAGGGCGTGCCGTTCATCGTCGAGGAGCTGGCCCGGACGCACCGCGAGGCCGGCACCCTCCAGCAGATCGATGGCGAGTGGCGGCTCGGCCGCAACGCGGCCCGGCTCGTGCCATCCGCGGTTCGGACCCTCATCGATCGCCGCGCCGCGCGACTCCCGGCCCGGACGCGGGCTGCGCTCGGCGACGCCGCCATCCTGGGCCGCAGCTTCAGCCTTCGCGACCTCCGGGCGATCCGGGCCCGCTGCGGCGAGGGCGAGATCGCGTCGCAGGGCCGCGCCGCCCCACAGGGGCAGCCGGCCGGTCCGGACGCCGGCGCCGGCAACGACGCCGGAGACGGCTCCGACCCGCTCGCCGACGATCTCGGGCCTGCCGTCCGAGCGGGCCTCCTGCTCGCGCAGGCCCAGGGCGAGCCGGCGGACTACACGTTCAGCCACGAGCAGGTGCGCCAGTTCGCGGCGAGCCAGCTCACGGCGGCCCGTCGCCGGCAGGTCCACGCAGCGGTCGTGGACCTGCTGCTGGAGGGCGGCGACCCGGCCCCCGCAGGCCTGCCGATGCTCGCCCAGCACGCGCTCGCCGCCGGTGACACCGTGCGGGCCGCGCGCTTCTCGATCGATGCCGCGGCGGCGGCCCTCGCCTCAAACGCCCCCGAGGAGGCGCTCCGGCTCGTCGAGCAGGCGCTCCCGGTCGTCTCGATGCCGGCCGACCGGCGAGTCCTCCTCGCGACCCGTGACGACGCGTTCGCCGCCCTCCGCCGGACCGGCGAGCGGCTCGACGGCCTGACCGAGTTGGCAGCGCTCGCCGAGGCGATGCGCGATCCGACGATCGAACTCGACGTGCAGCTCCGGCGCGCGTCGGCGTTGCGGATGAGCCATGACGAGGACGCGGCGGCCGAGCTGGCCCGCCGCGTCCGCACCCGCGCAGCCGAGCAGGGCGACGCCGTCACGGAGCTCCGGGCGACCATCGAGCTCGGCCAGGCGCTCCTGCGGAGCTCGCTCGGGGAGTCGTTCGGCGGCGCCGCGATCGAGATCGACCTCGAAGGTGGCGACGAGGCCTACCGCCGAGCCATCGAGCTCGCCGAGCAGCTCCACGACGACCACAGCCTGGCTGGCGCCCTCCGCGAGATCGGGACGATCGACTTCGCGCGTGGGCGCGGCTGGTTCTCGGAGCAGGTCCGGTCCGGCCAGGCGAACGAGCTGCTCGCGATGCTCTCGTCGGGTGCCAGCATCGAGGAGCTCATCCTGGCGTCGCCGGTCGGGCCGCTCTTCGTCGAGTCCGCCCAGGTCCTCGAGCGGGCGCTCGGCATCTTCGAGCGTCTCGGTGACCGCACCGGCGTCATGTCGACGGTCATCGCGATGGCCTACGCCCAGTACGGGACGGTCATGCACTTCTCGTCCTCGGCGCGCCACCTCGAGGAGATCCGGCGCATCACGAGCCGCCTGTCCGAGCTCGTCACCGAGAGCGAGCGGGCCCGCCTCGACCTCCAGATGCTGTTCGGGGTGCACGTGTACTCGCGGGCCAAGGTGGTGCCCGACCTCGCCCTGTCCCGCGCTGAGGACGCCTATCGCGCGGCGAAGCTCCTGGGCGACCGGAGCATCGAGTTCCTCGCCGCCGGGGGCGCGGCAATGAGCCTCCTCGACCTCGGCGACGTCGCCGGGGCCGAGCGGTGGATCGGCCTGGCCGCCGCCGCCGCGTCCATGGCGCCGTCGCGGACGCGCGCCCGCCAGCTCGAGACGTGGCGCGGGATGGCCCGGGCGGGTGCGGGCGACGTCGAGGGCATGCGCCGCCATCTCGAGAAGGCCGTCGCCATGGCGACCGAGGGGGGTCGGGCGTCGGCGCAATGTGAGGCGCTCGCCCGACTGGCCCTCGAGTCGGCGCGGCTCGTCCCGGCTGGCACCGCGGCCGGTGCCGCGGCTGGCGCCCCGGACCCGGTCCTGGTGGAGCTCGTGGAGCGATCGGCGGCGCAGGTGAAGGAGCTGCTGCCGCTCCTGCCAGGCCACGCGCCGTGGGGTGCGCAGGCCGACGCCGCGCTGGCCACGGTCGCCCTCGTGCGTGGTGACATCCCGGCCGCCGTCATGGCCGGCGGCGCGGCCCTCCAGGCTCTTCAGGCCGGGCTCAACGAGGACGCGAGCCTGGAGATCGTGGTCCCGGCGGCCCGAGCGGTATTCGCCGGTGCGCCGCCGGAGATGCAGGGATTCGTCCGGGGCTTCCTCCAGTCGACCCTGTCCAGGATCGCCCAAGGCACGGCCGACGAGGCGATCCGCGTCCGGTGGCTCACCGGGCCCGTCGGGCGCGGGCTCGTCGAGCTGGCTGGCCCGATGGAGGCGCCCGCCTCCGATGCCGCAACACCGGGGTCCGCCGCACATGCCGCCCAGCCAAGCCTCGACGACGCTGAGCGCCGGTTGCTCCAGCTCCTGACCGAGGGCCGGACGAACGCCGAGATCGCCGCCGAGCTCGCCGTCGGCGAGGATGAGGTGGCCCAGCGCCTGGCGCGACTGCAGGCCCGGCTGGGCACCTCGAGCCGCGCCGAGGCGACCTCGCTGGCCTTCCGCGGGCTCGCGGCCGTTGGTTCCGCCTGATGGCCATCCAGGCTCGCGTCGACCGCCACAAGTGCATCGGCGCCGGCAACTGCATCACGCTCGCCCCGACGGCCTTCGACTGGCTTGCGGGTGACTACGGCAAGAGCGACTTGGTTGGCCCCGATAGCGTCGACGAGGAGGTGCTCCGAGCCGCGGCGTTCGCGTGCCCGACCGCCGCCATCGTCCTCGAGGACGTCGCGGAGCTCCTGCCCTGGCAGCTGCGCGGCAAGGCCGGTCCGGCGCGGCGCGTCCTGAAGACCTTCATGTTCACCGACATCGTCGGCTCGACGAACCTCGTCGAGGTCCTCGGCGATGAGGGCTGGGACGCGGTGTTGCGCTGGCACAACACCGCGCTTCGGGAGGCGTTCGGGGCTCACAACGGCGAGGAGATCTCCACGACCGGCGACGGGTTCTTCGTCAGCTTCGACTCGCCGGACCTCGCGGTGGCGGCGGCGATCGCGATCCAGCGGCGACTCGCGGAGCAACGCTCAACGCAGGGCTTTGCGCCCCAGGTGCGGATCGGGCTCCATGCCTCCGATGCGACCCAGGTCGGCGGCGACTTCCGCGGCAAGGGCGTCCATGAGGCGGCGCGGATCGCGGCACTCGGCGGCGCCGGCGAGATCGTGGCGAGTGTCGCGACGGTCGGGGAGTCGCACCGGACGTCCGGCCTCCGGAGCGCGACGCTCAAGGGCCTCTCCGAGGCAATCGAGGTCGTGAACGTCGACTGGCGCTGAGTTCCCAGCCCTCGATCGAGGGCGGGGTCAACTCGCTGCTTGGGAAGCAGACACTCTGCCAGCTGAGTTACTCCCGCTCGGCAGGCAACATTCTAACGTGGCTTGGACGACGCGCCGATGGCCAACGCCCGCTACGCGAGCGCCGTGAACGTCAGTGGAGCGGTGGATCGACGTCGTCGTAGACGCGGGTGTTGGCGATGCGACTGGTCGCGCCGCGTTCGTAGACGGCAATGCCTGCCTGGTGCGGCATGTCGACCGGGCCCCAGCGGATGGCGTTGAACTCCAGCGCAGTACGAACGCCGTCCTCTGTCACCGTGCAGTGCTCGAGGATGATCCCGCCGCCGAGGCTGAAGAAGCGACCGAAGAACTCGCGCAGCGTCGCCGTCCCGCAGACACGGTGTTGCGGGCCGGCCGGCTCGCGGAAGCAGCCGTCGGGCTCGAACGTCGCCGTGATTCGATCGGCGTCACCGGCCGCGAGGGCCGACTGATATTCGCCGACGATGTCGGATTCGCGGATCGCCGGGTCTCCCGGAAGGAGCGGCGGCCTGACCACGTGGTGGCCGAGCAGCGGCCAGTGGCTGTGATAGATCCGGATCCAGACGCTTCGACTGTCGGCTCCGGGCTCGATGGCGACCGCCACGGGGAGAACGAACGTCGACTCATCGACCGTGAGCTCGACGTCGAACTCCGCGACCGTCCGCCCGACGCCGACCGTCATTGCAATGGGCGTGACGCGAGCTCGCCGTTCATTGAGCCAGACGGCACTCTCGGCGATGAACTTGACGATCGCCGGCTGACCCTCGACCGCCCCGGCTCCCGGATCGTCTACACGCACCCCGTCGGGGAAAACTTCGACGATGGCGCCGGTGACCGATTCGGCATCGCCGCCCACCGGTGGGTGGGCGCCGATCAGGGCACCGAACTCGCTGAGCCAGGGCACGGTGGCAATCGGGCTCCAACGACAGGGTCGAACGGCCTCGAATGGTACGGGCTGGGGCCGAGCGGCAAGACGGCCGGGCCGGCGCTCAGCCGGCGTCGCCGGGGGTCGGCCCGAAGCGGCCGAACTCGTCGCGCTCGGCCCAGGTGTTCCAGAGCGCCTCGGGCGCGAGGACCAGTCGCGAGATCGCGAGCAGCGTCCGGTCGTACGTGGCGCGCCAGCCGTTGAAGTCGCGGAAGGCTGCATCGCGGTCGGAGCGGAGCGGCAGTCCTGCGGCCTCAAGCTCGGCCGCTACCGCGTCGAACTTCTCCCGGGTCACGCTCGTCACGTCATCGGGCGAGGGCGCGGCGTTGTACTTGATGCCGAAGAAATCGGCGATCCGCCGGAGCGCGATGTAGCCGGCACGGATCGTCAGGTCCGCCTGGACGTCCGGCGGGATGTCGAGCAGGGAGCGCGACAACGCAGCCGCATCCAGCACCGCTCCCGCAGCCACGGCCCAGGAGTGCTCGGGCTGGGCAGACCGGTAGAACGCGATGGCCGACAGGGTGGTGTGGGACTCGCCGACCTCCGCGAACCAGAGCTCCCATCGACGCCACTCATCGGTGAGCGTGTCGAGGCGCCCGAGTCGGTGGTAGCGGGCGAGCATCGCCGCGGCGGAGGCGGGCCGGTCGGCGCGAACCTCGAGGAGGTTGACGTCCAGCTCGCGTCGGGCAAAGGCTGCGTACATCGTCGGCAGGTAGCCCACGAGGAGGGCGGCAAGGCCAAGGCCGGTGATCGCCTCGACGAAGGTCAGGACCGCGTCGATCCCGCTGGTCGGCACGGCGCTGCCGAGCGTCAGCAGCGAGGAGCCCGACAGCCGGAATGCCTCGCCGACCGTGTACGGACCGATGGCCCAGTAGATCGCGGTGAAGCCGATCATCACGAGGAGCAGCCAGACGACCGCCAGCACGGCCAGGGCGACGGGGGCGTAGTAGGAGAAGATGCGGTCCCGTTCCCGATAGGGCCGGGTCCTCGGGGCGAGGAGGTTGAAGACCCGCCGCAGCTCCCGGAAGACGAACCCGACGATCCGATCGCGGGCGCCGCGCGGCAGGATGAAGGCCCGGATCGCGGAGAGCAGGACCCGCAGGACGAGCCCGAGCCCGGCGGCGAACACGACCGCGTGGACGATCAGCTCGACGAGCAACGCGCAGCCTCCGGCGTCAGATGAGGAACGAGCGTACCTGCCCCGCCGGAGCGGCAGGGGCGCGGATTGTCGCGGCGAGGCAGAATCGACGCTCGCCAGTCGCCGTCATCCACCGCGAACATCGAAGGGAAGCGCCGTGACCACCTGGCAGGAGCTCGTCGAAACCGGCCGGCCGATCATTGCGGACGGCGCGATGGGCACGATGCTCATGACCCAGGGGCTCGAGTTCGGCGACCCGCCGGAGCTCTGGAACGTCGAGCATCCCGAGGTCATCCGGCGAGTCCACCGGGGCTACCTCGAATCGGGCTCCAACATCATCCTGACGAACACGTTCGGCGGCAGCCGGATGCGCCTCGAGCTGCACGGCCGGCAGGACCGGGTGGGGCAGCTCAATCAGACGGCCGCGCTGCTGGCGCGGGTCGAAGTCGATCAGGCCGCCCACCCGGCGCTCGTGGCCGGCGACATCGGACCGAGCGGCCAGATCATGGCGGCCCTCGACGGGACCCTCGAGCCCGAGGCCGCCCGGGAGGCCTTTGCCGAGCAGGCGCGCGCCCTCGCGGCCGGTGGCGTCGACGTCTTCTGGATCGAGACGATGAGCGACATCTCGGAGATCGTTGCCGCCATCCAGGGCGCGCGCGACGCGGCCCCGGACAAGCCGATCATCGCGACCATGAGCTTCGACACCCGGGGCCACACGATGATGGGCGTCACCCCTGAGCAGGCCGCCGCTGCGTTGCTCGAGGCGGGCGCCGCCGCGATCGGCGGGAACTGCGGCAACGGCCCCGAGGAGCTGGTGCCGGTCCTGGAGCGAATGCACGCCGCCTACCCCAACGCCATCCTGGTGGCCAAGGCCAACGTCGGGATTCCCCGGCTCGTGGCGATGGAGATCGACTACGGCGGCACGCCCGAGACGATGGCCGGCTTCGCGACCCAGTTCCGGGATGCTGGAGCCAATGTCATCGGCGCCTGCTGCGGCAGCACGCCGGCCCACCTCCTGGCGATGGCGGAGGCCCTGCGACCCACGCCCGCCTGAGAGACGCCGGTACGGCGCCGGTGACCATAGTGGCTCGCGACCGCCCCTGAGAACCGTCTGAGATGCCACCCCTGCTATCGTCGGGACCATGCACGAACGTGTTCCGATCGAGGCGTCCTGGCTCGGCCGCATCGCCTACCGCGAGGCCTGGGACCTCCAGAAGCGCGACGTCGCCGAACGCGTTACGGGCGAGATCGGCGACCAGCTGCTGCTGCTCGAGCACGACGCGGTCCTGACCCTCGGGCGCCAGGCGGACGAAACCCATGTCCGCGCCACGGGACGCGAGCTCCGGCGGCGAGGCATCGAGGTCATACGGGTCGAGCGCGGCGGCGAGGTGACCTACCACGGCCCCGGTCAGCTCGTTGCCTATCCGATCCTGCGACTCGGCGATCGCGGCCTCTTGATCCGCCCGCTCGTGACTGCGCTCGAGGAGGCAATGATCGAAACCTGCGGGACCCTGGGGGTCGACGCGATCCGCCGCGATGGCCATCCAGGCTGCTGGATCGCCGGCGATGCCCGCCGGCCGCCGCGCAAGATCGGCGCCCTTGGCATCCGGATCGAGCGCGGCGTGAGCTACCACGGCATCGCCCTGAATGTCGATCCGGACCTCCGGGACTTCGAGCTGATCGATCCGTGCGGCATGCCCGGCCTCGTCTCGACGTCGATCGCCGATGAGCTGGGCCGGACCGCCGAGGCGCCGTCGACCGCAGTGGTCGAGGTGGCGGCGCGGATCTTCGCGCCGGCCTTCGCGCGCGCCCTCAGGACCGAGATCGATTGGACGTCGCCCGAACGGCTCGAAGCCAGCCACGCCGCCGCCCGGTCGGCCGCCGATGACCTCGCGCTCAGCCCCGTGGCCTGACGCCGTGAGCGCCGGCCTGTTCGAGCTGCGCAAGGACCCGATCACCGGCTGGTGGGTCGCCACGATCGTCGATCGCGACTTCGATCGCAGCCGCTTCGCGCGCCGCGCCGACCCGGTCGACGACGGCGGGGATTGCCAGAACTGCCGGCTGCCGGAGGGCGACGGCGTCCGCCTCCGGATCCTGAAGGATTTCGCGTTCCACGTCGTCGGGACGGAGGAGGAAGCGCGCGAGCTCGACAACCGCTTCGCCCAGGTGGCGATGTCCAGCGCCAGAGCGGCAGGCAGCTGGCGGACCATCGCCGCGCCACCGCGCGAGCACCGGCCGCTGTACCAGGTCGGCGAGGTCGCTGAGGAGATGATCGGCCTGGCCCGCGACGCCCTGGCCCAGGCGCGTGACGCGGGCCAGACCGACTACCTGCAGGTCGTCCAGAACTGGGGCGCGCAGGCCGGCGCCCGGACGAACCACCTCTGCCTCGACCTCTACGACCTGCCGCTGATCCCCCATCGCCTCGCCGAAGAGCTGGGCGGCGCGGCGCGCTTCGTGATCCGGGAAGGCGAATGCCCGTGGTGCCGGCTGGTCCGCGACGAGACGCGCACCACCGACCGACTGGTCTGGGAGGACAGCTCCAGCGTCGCCTTCGCGCCGTGGGGCTCCCGCTCGCCGTTCGAGGTCTGGATCGTGCCCCGAACCCACGAGGCCGACTTCGGCCGCGCGGGCGACGGCGACGTCCGCGCGACCGCGAGCGCGATCCGCAACGTCCTCGGCCGGCTCGGCTCGAGCCTCGACGGCCCGCCCTACAACCTCGTCCTCCACACCGCCCCGTTGCGCGAGCGGGTCGATGCCACGTTCCACTGGCACTGGGAGGTCCATCCGCGTCTGCGGGAGCTCGCCGGCCTCGAGCTCGGAACGGGCCTGCCGGTCAACCCGGTCTCGCCTGAGGATGCCGTCGAGGAGCTCCTCGCCGGCGTCGGACGACCCGTGGAGACGCCCGGGTGAGCCAGGCGCGCCCGCCCGAGGCGCGTCACATGGCAGCGCGGTCCCTCGTCCTTCGACCGGGCTTCAGCCGCCTCGGAGCATGCCCTGCACCGCCCACCCCGGAAGGACCTGATTGCTCAACCACGCTACCGCCGGCAGCCTCGCGCGCAGCCCGCTGCTGCTCCGACTGCTCCCCCGAGCCATGAGCGAGGCGCGAGGCGAGGACGCCGCCGCGACCTTCGTCGAAGGCCTCTTCGCGAAGCACCACCACGAAATCTTCGCTTACCTGGTGCGCATGCTCCGCGATTCGGAGCTCGCGGCAGACCTGACGCAGGACGCGTTCGTCAAGGCCTATCGCGCCCATGCCAGCCTCCAGAAGGACGAGAACGCGCGGGCCTGGCTGTACCAGATCGCCCATCGCGTAGCGCTCGACGAGCTGCGTCGGCGACGGATCATCCGGATGGTCCCGTGGACCGGCGAGGCTCGCGGGTCGGCGCCGTCCGCGGAACGGCTGGCGATGGACCTGCGGCTCTCGGGCCCCCTGGAGCGGGCGCTGGCCCGCATCCCGGAGCGACAGCGTGCCGCCCTCCTCATGGCCGAGCTGCATGACCTGAGCGGCCTCGAGCTGGCAGCTGCCCTTGGCGTCAGCCACGTGGCGGCGCGCGCGCTCCTGACTCGGGCCCGCGAGAGCCTCCGCCACGCGCTCGCCGCCGAGCAGGACGCCGAGCGGCTCGCCGAATCGGAGCGCGACGCTCGTTACGCCGGCGGGACGAGGTCCAGCCGATGACCCTGCCGTTCCGGCGCCGCCACCACGACAACGAAGGCGCCCATGATCGAGCCAGGTCCCTCGTCGGCTTCGAGATGCTGGAGCCGCTCGCGGATGACGACGGGGCGTGGCTGGCCCGACACCTCGAGGGGTGTCCCGAGTGTCGCGTCGACCGGGGCGCCTATCTCGCCGATCGCGCCCTGCTGCGGACGCTTCGCGACGCGTCGCCGGAGCCGCCACGGGACCTGTGGGCGCGAACCGCGGCGGCCCTGGAGCGTGAGCAGACGAGGCGGACTCGTCGCCCCTGGTCCGCTGCCGTGCCCGGTGGCCCGCGACCACGCAATCCGTTCCGCCGTCGAGCGCCCCTCGGCGTCCTGTCCGCGGCTCTCGCGGTCCTGCTCCTCGTCGCCACCTCGCTCGTGCCCGGCGGCCCGTTCAGGCCGGGTGAGACCGGACCAGGCGCCGTCGCGACCCCGCTCGCCGTGGCGGCCGACCGCCTGCGCTGGGTCCAGGGCACCGGCGACGGCCTGTACCAGCTCATGTTTGCCGACGTCGAGCAGGTCTGCCCCGACTCGCGGGCCGGTTGCGCACCGCTTGCCGAGGCCAGCCGCAGCGAGATCACGTTCGCCGTCGCGCCCCAGTCGGTCGTCTTCTCGCCGAGCCAGGAGCAGCTGGTGGTCGTGAGCGGGGCGAGCGGCGTGGATGCCGGAACGGTCCTGGTCGTGGCCGTTCCGACGCTGGCGGAGGTCCCCCCCAGTCCGACTGCGAGCCCGGTCGATTCCGCGACAGCGGCCGATCCGGCCGCTTCGCCGAGCGCCACGGCGTCGACCCCCGAAACCGTCGCCCCCTCGGTGGAACCGACGCTGACCCCCTCGACGGAGCCGCCGCTGGCGATCGCGACAGGCGTGTCCGTGGTCGGCGACGCCGCGTACTCGCCCGATGGCGCGTGGTTCGCGTTCTCGGCCCGCCCGCTCGGGGCAACCACCGGCGCCGACCTGTACCTGTGGAAGGTCGGCGAAGCAACGGCGCTGCCCCTGACCACCGACGGCGCGACCTACTTCTCGGGCTGGTTCGACGGTCGGATCGTGGCCAGCCGCCTCTCCGCGGCGGCCCCCGAAGCTGCCGCCGCGCCCGAAGCTGCCGCCGCGCCCGAGGGTCCCAGTCCCGACGAGCTGCACCCGACATCGTTCCTGCTCGATCCCGCGACGCTCGTCACGACCGAGCTCGCGGGACCCGACATCTGGCTGCCGGCGATCGACCCAACGGGGCGCTTCGCCGCCTACTGGTCCGGGACGGTGGCCCTCGATCCCATGGGCGCCGGCTGGAAACCCG
>DASQFM010000004.1:0-1603 GCA_035633135.1 Candidatus Eiseniibacteriota bacterium | reverse complement strand
CGAGCACCGCCATGAGGCCATCGCCTTCGACTGGGAGGGGCGCATCGACGGCACGCCCGATGGGGTCATCACCTACGAGATGGACGGCGTCTGCCACGGCACCTTCCAGTACTCGAAGATCGGGCTCAACGTCCATCACCCGCTGACGATCGGTCGGCGGTTCCGGGCCCAGACCCCCACCGGCGAGCTGCGCGGCACGCTGCCCGACGCGATCGATCCGCAGCGGATCGTCGACGGCAAGCTGTCGGGGATGTTCGAGCCGTATGCCTCGCTGGCGATCGAGGTCGCCGACGGGCTCGAGGCGACCATCGCCCTCGACGGCGACGTCCTCGAGATGCAGGACCACCGCAACTGGATCGACGGCAACTTCAAGTCCTACGCGACTCCGCTCAGCCTCGGCTTCCCGTTCGATTCCAGCGACGGGCAGCGGATCCGGCAGGTCCTGACCATCGGGTTTCGCGGCGCGGTCCCGGCCGCGTTACCGGCGGCCGCGGCCACGATCGCGCTCGCGGCGGATGCCGGCGGGCCACTCCCCGCGATCGGTTTCGGGCAGGCGTCCCACGGCCGGCCACTGTCGGCGCGCGAGTCCGCCCTGATTCGGGCGACGACCCCGAGCCACCTCCGCGTCGACCTGGCGGTCGACGACCCTGCATACCGGGCGGCCCTCGACGCGGCGGTCGCGGACGCGCGGTCCATCGGCGCGGCGCTGGAGCTGGCCGTCTTCGCCAACGAGGCGAGCGGCGAAGGCCTCGCCGATCTCGCGAGCCAGCTCCGCTCGACCGACGTTTCGGTGGCGCGGGTGCTCGTCTACCTCGCCAGCGGCGGGTTCAGCTCGGTCCTCGGCTTCACCCCGGCGGCGGTCGTTCGACTCGTCCGCGAGCACCTGGAGCCGGCGGTCGGGCCGGTGGCTTTCGCCGGCGGAACGAATCAGAATTTCAGCGACATCAATCGGGACCGGCCGTCGGATACGGCCATCACCGCCATCTGCTTCGCTGTGAGCCCGACGATCCACGCCGCCGACGATGCGTCCATCGTCGAGAACCTCGTCGGGGTCGGCGAGGTCGTCCGGATGGCTCGGTCCTTCCCGGGCGGCCGGCCGGTGTCGGTCAGCCCGATCACCATCGCGACCCGGTTCGGCCCGTACCCAGGAGGCCCGCCCCAGGCCGGCGACCTGCCACCGTCCGTCGACGTGCGGCAGGCCTCGCTGCTGGGGGCCGCCTGGACCGTGGGCATGCTCAAGTACGCCGCCGAGGGAGGCGCCGCCAGCGTGACCGCTTACGAGACCACCGGCTGGCGGGGGATCGTCGAGACCGACGCCGGGAACTCGATGCCGGATCGGTTCGCATCGCGTCCGGGCGACGTGCTGCCGCTGTATCACGTCTTCGTCGACGTCGGTTCGTGGAAGGCCGGCCGCGTGGTGGCGGCGCCCTCGTCGGAGCCGCTCAAGGTCGAGGCGCTTGCCGTCGAGACGCCCGACGGCGCTCGCCATGTCCTGGTCGCGAACGTTGCTCCAGAGGCGATGGACGTGGTGGTCATGGGGCTCGCCGACGGCCCGGTCCGCGTCCGCAAGCTCGACGCCACGACGGGGGCTACGGCGATGTCG
>DASQFM010000003.1:0-1753 GCA_035633135.1 Candidatus Eiseniibacteriota bacterium | reverse complement strand
GGCGCGGGTTGTGGTGGCCGAGCGGGCGCGGCTGGCTCGCGAGGTCCATGACGGGCTGGCCCAGGACCTGTGGCTCGCCAAGCTGCGGATTGGACGAGTCGTCAACGCCCTTGGCAATCGACCTGCCTTTGACCAGGAGGTCCTGGCCCTCGAGGCGACGATCGACGACGCGATCGGCGAAACGCGGCTGGCGATCGTGGCGATGAGCGTCCGTCCGGACGAGCCTCAGGATCTGGAGACTGCGCTCGGGCGGTACGTCCGCGATCTCACCCAGCGGATGGACATTCCCGTCACCTTCCGGGCCGAGACCGGGATCCCGCCGCTGTCGCCGCAGGCCAGCGAAGAGATCCTGCGCGCGGTCCATGAGGCGCTGACCAACGTTCGCCGCCACGCGGAGGCATCCTCGGCCAAGGTCGTGCTCGATGCCGATGCCGGCATGGTCCGCGTCTCGATCGAGGACGATGGCCGGGGGATTCCCCTCGGCGCCGCGGAGCGATCGACCGGCTACGGACTGCCCAGCATGCGACGGCGCGTCGAGTCGATCGGCGGCCAGCTGCGGCTGGAGTCGCACGGCTGGGGCACTCGCGTCATCGTCCAGGTGCCGATCGAACCGGACGACGGCGTCGCCGCGAGCGGGCTCGACAGCCGATCCGATGCGGAACCCGTCGCTGGCGTTGCTACCGACGCGCTGATCCCGCAGCCGGGCGGGGCCCCAGACGCCGACGATGCGCGGGTCATCGGCCGACGGGAACCGAGGGCGGGAGCCTGGCTGCGGGCGGGGGCCAACCCGCGCGCCCGCGAGCCCGGACTGCCTGACCCGGCAAGCGCCGGGGCGCCCCGAAATCCATCGTCGACCTCGAGGTCGCCGTTCGGCATCCGTCTGGGGCGGAAGCCTGAGCAGGTGGACCTTGGCTTGCTGACCGACGAACCGACCGAGGAGAGCTCCCGAGCGTGATTCCTCGGCCCCGGGTCATCCTCGTCGAAGACCATCCGCTGGTCCGCGACGCCATTGCCGGCGTGCTCGACAGCGACGAGCTGCAGGTGGTCGGTGAGGCGTCGTCCGCCGCGGAGGCATTGGCGCTGGCGTTCGAGCTGCGGCCTGACATCGTGATCCTCGACATCGACCTCCAGGGCGAGAGCGCGCTGCCGCTCATCGCCGACCTGCGGCGCCGGCTGCCGGAGATCAACGTCGTCATCCTGACCGCCTCGATGTCGGACGCGCTGTTGATCGAGTCAATCGAAGCGGGCGCACGCGGGTTCCTGACCAAGGACATGAGCGCCGAGGCGCTTCGGCGGGCGGTCGTCGGCGCGGCCTATGGCGAGCTGGCGATGACCCGCCGCCGAGCCGCGATCGTGACCGAGTACCTGCTCCACCGCAGTGAGCGACCCCGGGTCGACCTCGGTCTCACGGATCGCGAGACCGAGATCCTTCGGCGCGTCGCCGATGGCCTGTCCGACCGGGAGATCGCCGACGCGCTGGTGCTATCGACCCGAACAGTCGAAGGCCATGTCGCGCGCCTCCTGCAGCGGCTCAACGTCCGGAACCGGACCGAAGCCGCCGCAAAGTATCGCCAGGGCGCCGAAGGCTCGATCGACTGAAGGATTTGTCAGGCCATTCGAGCGCAAAAACAACCATGTCGCCTGCCCATCGATAGGTGGGGCGACGCGGTTGAGATGCGAAACGCGAGATCGGCTTTGTAGCGTCGGACCGAGATCGACCGGAAGGAGGCCACGCATGCCAGCGAAGACCGAG
>DASQFM010000002.1:0-15984 GCA_035633135.1 Candidatus Eiseniibacteriota bacterium | reverse complement strand
AGCGACGTTGACATCGACGGTCCAGCGAGGATTCACGAGGGAGGTGGGCAGCGGCAGGATCGCAAGGTTGAATACGACGTCGATTCGCTCCGCGCCGAGGATGGCGGTCATCGCGTCATAGTCGGTCGCGTCCTGGCGATGGAGACGCAGCGAGGGGAACAGTCGTCTCGCCTCGGCCAGATTGTCCTCGGAGCCCAGAAACATGTTGTCGACGACAACGAGGTGGGCGGGACCCTCGCGGACAATCCGTTCAACCAGATGACTGCCGATGAAGCCGGCCCCGCCGGTGACCAGCACGCGCTTCCCCGACAGCCGGGGCGCGGGGGCCGTGGCGGGCTGCTGCAACGGGTCTCCTGACTTCGAATTCGGCGCCCGTTATCGAGGCGGCAGGCCGCCGCTCGAGTGCCCGGACTCGCGGGTGCCGAGCGCGGGTCCGCGACCCGGGCCCGAGGGGATTCCACTGGGAGCCGGGAAGGCCTGGGAGGCCCCCGGAGGCGGAGCGCTATCATAGCCGCGATGGAAGTTGGGCAAAGGCGGACGTGCGCCCGTTGCGTGTACGACGAGGGCGTCCCGGGGATCGAGTTCGGGCCGGATGGTGTCTGCAACTACTGTCGGCTCCACGACCAGATGGACCGCCAGTACCCCACCGGCGAGGCGGGCGACCGCATCCTGAGCGACCTCGCCGCGACGATGCGAGCAGCAGGTCGCGGGCACCGCTACGACTGTGTCGTCGGGGTGAGCGGCGGCTGTGATTCGTCCTACATGCTCTGGAAGATGGTTGAGCTCGGCGTGCGACCCCTCGCGGTCCACTTCGACAACACCTGGAACTCCCCGATCGCAACCCAGAACATCTACAACGTCCTCGATCACCTGGGCATCGAGCTCCACACCCTCGTCGTGAACAGCAAGGAATATGACGACATCTATCGGTCGTTCATGCTCGCCGGTGTGAAGGATGTCGAAGCGCCCACCGACATCGGCTTGATCACCACGCTTTATCGTGCGGCCGAAGAGCATGGCGTGAAGTACATCGTCGAAGGCCACTCGTTCCGAACCGAGGGCGTGGCGCCACTCGGCTGGATTTACATGGATGGGCGGTACATCGCGGGCATTCAGGAGCGCTTCGGTTCGCGGCCCCTGAAGACGTTCCCGAACCTGTGGCTTAAGGACTTCCTGCGCTGGTCTGCGATCCGGAACATCCGCCGCGTCCGGCCGCTGTATTACATGGACTACCAGAAGGCGTCGGCCCGAGCCTTTCTCGAGCGGGAGCTCGGTTGGGTCTGGTACGGCGGCCACCACCTGGAGAATCGGTTCACCGCCTTCTGGCACACCTACTTCCTGCCGCGACGCTACGGCATCGACGCGCGACAGCTCGGCCACGCCGCGCTGGTTCGATCAGGCCAGGTCGATCGAGCCAAGGCGCTCGCAGAGCTCGCGCAGCCGGTCATCGCCGACCCCGAGATCGTGGCCCTCGTCAAGAAGCGCCTTCGCTTTTCGGACGAGGAGTTCGACTCGATCATGGAGATCCCGAGGCGGGATTACTGGGATTACCCGACCTACAAGGAAACCTTCGAGCGGCTTCGACCGCTTTTCTGGTTGCTCTACCGGCTCGACCGAGTGCCGAAGAGCTTCTACCTGAAGTTCACTCGACCTGACCCCGCACGAACGGCATCTCGAATCGAAACTCCCAGGCCCCTGGCGCGTGCAGCACCGAGCCTTCCTCGGCCTGACTGAGATCGCCGGCTACTTCGGCGCTCTCAGCGTAGGTCTGGAGCGAGCCGGCATCCCCTGCTACCAGCTCGATGAGAGCCACGACCCGTTTTCGTATCGTGGTTCCGGCCCCCAGACGCGCATCGGCGCCCTGCTCGGCCGACTGCAGGGAGGGTCAGGTTCCGGTCCGCGGGCGATCTTCACCGGTCCGCTGATCCTGGCGGTTCGAATCGCGAGGCTCCTCCATCGCCTGCTGGTCCTCGCCTACGCCCTGCTGCGGTGCGATATTTTCATCCTCAATGGCTACGGCTTCTTCCGCGCGCGCGAGCTGGTGCTGCTGCGGATGCTCAGGAAGAAAGTCGTGTGGGTCTTCACCGGCTCCGATCATCGGCCTCCCTACCTGAATGCCAGGGCCGTGCGGGCAAGCTGGCCGCAGACCGTCGCTCCCCTGATCAGGGACACCGCCTGGCTGCGGCGACGCATTCGGCTGATCGAAGGGAGCAAGGCGATCATCATCGCCCACTCGGCGTCGGCGCAGCTGCACGCTCGCCCGTTCGTGCAGTTCCTGGCTGTCGGGATACCGGTTGACATCCCGCCGGATGTCAAACCGGGAGCCGGCCGGCCCCCGGAGGATCCAGTCCGGCTCGTTCACAGCCCCTCTGACCCGCTCGGCAAGGGGACGGACCGCATTCGCTCGATCGTCGACGAGCTTCGGAGTGAGGGGCTCGCAATCGACTATGTCGAGATCATCGGCCGGCCGCATCGAGAGGTGCTTCAGGCGCTGGCGAACGCCGACATCCTCGTTGACGAGGTGTACAGCGACACGCCGCTGGGCGTTCTCGGGACCGAGGCGGCCTGGTATGGCGTGCCCACGATCAGCGGCGGCTACTATGCCGACGAACTTCACCACGACTTGCCACACGACCTGATCCCGCCTTGCCTGTTCGTCCCTCCCGACGGGCTTTCGGAGGCCGTTCGGCGGCTGGTCGTGGACCGCGGAGCTCGACTTGCCCTGGGTGCTCGGGCTGCACAATTCGTTCGGAGCAGATGGACGCCCGAGCTGGTCGCCCAGCGGTACCTTCAGGTCATCGACGGTCGGGCGCCGACCAGCTGGATCTTCGACCCTCGCAACCTGTCGTACGTCGGTGGCTGGGGCATGCCTGATCAGCTCCGCCAGGAGGTCGCGTCCGCGGTCGCCGAGACCGCCGGCGTGGTGGCCCTGGGCCTCGACGGGACCCCCCAGCTCCTCGGGGCGATCGTGGCGCAACCATGAAGGGCGATCGACTTCTGGCAGAGCTGCGGGGACTCTACGAATCACTCCGAGTACCGATGCGCACGAAGTGGGACCGCGACCTGCCGTTTTCTGAGCTGCTGTTCGACCGCTGGGAGCGCGCGCGCAGCCTTGGCTTCGGGCAGGACTCGAGTGCCTACCACCTGGCCTACTTCTACGGCCAGGTCACGGTCGGCAGGCATGTCTGGATCGGTCCCTACACCCTTATCGACGGTACTGGTGGAGGGGTATCGATCGGCGATTACACCGTCGTAAGTGCCGGGGTCCACATCTACACCCATGACACCGTGCGCTGGGCGCTGAGCGGTGGAACGGCCGCCCGAGAGCACGCCCCGGTGAGCATCGGCGAGCGCTGCTACGTGGGCAGCCAGGTGGTCATCGCCAAGGGGGTCACGATCGGACCGGGCTCAGTCGTGGGTGCCGGATCCTTCGTGAATCACGACATTCCCGCGGGCCGGATCGCGGCCGGCATTCCGTGCCGGGTCATCGGCCGTGTCGAGGTCGAGGCGGACGGCGAGGTCCGGCTCGTGTACGACTCTCGAGCCGGCGGCCCGGCTGAGGTCTAGCGACCGTGCAGACCCGCGACGACCGTGTCGGCGCGCGCGCTCCAGCTCATCGTCGGGTCCTCGGCCAGGCGGCGGGCACCGCTCGCCAACCGAAGCGCCAGCGCATCGTCGGTCAGGACCCGGACGATTGCATCGGCCAGCGGAGCAGGCGCATCGCGGACGAGCAGGCCCGCGTCTGTTGGACCCAGGATGCGTTCGGTCTCGCTGCAGGCTGTCGCCACGACGGGCTTCCCGAAGGCCAGAAAGTCAAACAGCTTCAGCGGAACTGCCAGGTTCGTGTAGGGGGTGATGGGTCGCGGGATCACGCAGACGCGGACATCGCGGAGCGTCCCCGACAGCTCATCCCGCCCCGCGCGGACCCATGTGACCCACGGCGGCAGGGGCCCGAGGATGGCGCGCGGATCGTCGGGTGCGACGATCCGGAGGGAGGCATCGGCCACGCGCTCCCGGACCCCGCTCATGGCTTGGACCAGCAGCGGAACGCCATCGCCCGGGCCGAGCGATCCGACGTAGGCGACCACCGGCGCATTGCCTGCCCCGAGAAACGGCAGGCCGGGATCGACGCCCGGCGGCAGGAGGATCGGCGAATCGAGGCCGAGCGCGGCCGCGAGACCCGCGGACGGCGCGAACCGCCGGCTGGCGACGCGCTTCAGGATCGGCGTCGAGATTCGCCACAGCCAGTCGAGCAGCCGCTGGCGCCGGCGGCTCAGCGGGTACTCGCCCCGGTAGAGCTGGTAGGCGTCCCGGAAGTAGACGCCGACGGGCTTGCGTCGCGCCCGCGCGAAGGCGAGGAACGCCAGGTCAACCGGCGTTGCGAAGGACGATGAGGCTTCGACGTAGATCCCGTCGATCGAGCCGAGTCCGCCTTTCGCGAGCCAGCGCAGCAGGCGCGGTATACGCGCCGCGCGACCGCCGGACAGCATCGACAGCTGGCAGCGGGACTCGAGTGCGACGCGCATCCGTTCGATGCGAACGACCGGCCCGCGATCCGGCCCGGCGACGTCGTACATCGAATAGAGGAGCAGGCGGGATGTCACGATCGAGCGGCCTCAGCGGTGCCGCCAGCCGAAGTTTCGGATCCCCTGGCTCCGCCGGCGACCATGCCCAGGGCAACCGTCCAGATGAAGCTCGGGAAGTTGAGGCCGCCCAGGAGGAGCGTCTCGAATCCCTGCGCCATGAAGAGCGCAACGATGATCCCGACCAGCGCGAGCAGTCCGCGATCGGCCGCGGCGGGCCCGGCCCCGGGATACTCGAGGCTGGCGCGCTGCCGGCCCCGTCGCACCGCCTGGGAGAAGGCCCACGCGGACGCCACGAGAATCGCGAAGAACGCTGCGAGCCCCGGCAGGCCAATCTCGACGGCCGTCCGGAGCCATGTGTTGTGCGACGTGAGCCCGCGGAATCGGGCATCGGCACCTACGAGGTGCGGTGCGATGGCGTCAGGGTCCTGGCCGAGGCCCCATCCGACGAGCGGGCGCTCTGCGATCGCATCCAGCGATGCAACCCAGATCGGGATGCGGCCGCTGAGGCTCGTCCCGCCGCGGACGGTGTCCGATCCCTCGGCCTGCTCCGGCAGCAACGCCGCGTTTTCACCATAGCGGTCCCGCGCCAGGTCTGGGCGGGCGGCGACCGTGATGAGCTGTACCGTCACGGCGCCCAGGAGGCCGACGAACAGGACCGCCCACGCCAGCGCCACCCAGGTGTCCCGTCGCGCCCGCGGTGTGCCGGCCAGGACAGCCAGGACGCCGCCCGCGACGGCGAGCCAGCCGTCGCGAGCCAGCGTGAGCATCAGCCCGAGTCCGACGACCAGGCTGAGCACGCCCCAGGCGAGGCGTTCGGGCCGCAGCGCCACGATCGACACCAACCCGACCGCCAGCGCGAGGGCCTGCTCGGCCGGCGCATCAAAGATCCCCGTCGTCCGGGGCAGGATGAGCCCGGTCCGGATGTTGCCGAGGGACACCTCGGTGAGGACATCGAGCCCGAGATGTTGCCCGAACAGGCTGACGGGACCGGTGGCTGCCAAGACGATGCCCACAATGGCCAGCACGCCGCCGATGAGCCCGGCCGCTGCTGCCACCTGGCGGCGGCCATGCCGGCCAGCCAGGACCGATGGGATCACCACGAAGGCAAGGCCCAGCGTGCCCACCATCCCGGCAAGGTAGAGGACGCTCGTGAGCAGGCTCGTCGAGAAGGGCGTCGTCACCGCTGCCCAGCCGAAGTAGGCAGCCACGGCGATGATCACGGGCCGCGGCGGCGTCGTGACGCCGACCTCACGGGCACGCACCGCGCGCAGGAACGCCAGGGCGAGGGCCAGGCCGATGACGAAGATCGGGATGTAGCGGGTCGGCGACGGAACGAGGTGGGATCCCACCAGCACGGCCGCCGGCAAAGTCGCAAGGGCGAGCAGCGGCAGCGAGGAGCGTCGCGCGAGCAGACCGATCCCAAGGGCAATCAGGACGGCGAGCACGCCGCCGATCACCCACCCCAGCCCCACGAGGGTGTATGCGGGCACGGTGGCGACGAGGACGAGGAGCACGACCAGCCCCGGGCCGCGAACGTTGCCGGAGCTCATGGGCGGGCGCTCCTGGGCCGACGGGTCCGATGAGTCTGGCACTGATTCTCCGGTATTCGAACGGGCCGGCCTGCGGGCACGAAGGGTACAGGGTCACTGCCGGCGGGAGCTCCGACGGGTCGACCTCGATCGGCCGCCGATCGCATCGAGTCGTGACTCGAGCCGCCTCGGCTAGACTCGCCGCGATGGCCGAGGCACCAGACGACGGCCCGGCCCGGGCCGGCGGTCAGCGAGCTGCGGCCGACAGGTCGCGGCTGCTGGTCGTGACCAGCATCTATCCAACCAGGGATCGCCTCGAGGCGGGGGCGTTCGTCTGGCGGCGCGTGGAGGCGCTGCGCACCCGAGGGGTCGCCGTCGACGTCCTGGCGCCCTCCGGCTATCGGTCGTCGGCGCTCGTGCGGCACGCCGCGCTCCTGGTGCGAGCGCTGCTACCCCGACGACGCCCGGACGGCGTCGAAGGTCACGTTCTCCTCGTCGCGGGCCTCATTGCGCTGGCGGCCGCACGCTTGCACCGGCGGCCGCTGCTCATCTACGCCCATGGCGCAGACGTTCGGGTCACGGCCCAGCGTTCGCCGGTCCACCGGGCACTCGCACGCCTCGTCGCGCGGCAGGCGGACATCGTCGTCACCAACTCCGCGGCGACCGCAGAGCTGGTGGCCAGGCTCGGCGCCAGCGCCGAGATCGTCCCCCCGGGTGTCGACTTCGAGCGCTTCTCGCCTGCGGACCGGACGGACGCCCGGGCGCGAATCGGCCTGCCGAGCCACGGGCTCGTCGCCCTGTACGTAGGCGGCCTGTCGCCGCGGAAGGGTGCCGACGTGTTCGCCGCGGCGATCGCCGCGGTGCCGTCGTGGCACGGGATCATGGTCGGCGAGGGCGAGCTGGAGCCCCTGATTCGGGCGAAGAATCCCGCGATCGACCTTATTGGGGTCAAGGCGCCCGACGACGTGCCGGACTGGATGCGGGCCGCCGATGTGGTCGTGGTGCCGTCGCGCGAGGAGCCGCTCGGTCTGGCGGCCGTCGAGGCACTGGCCTGCGGTGTCCCTGTCGTGGCCTCTGAGACGGGCGGCCTCGCGGAGGTCGTCCAGCCCGAGGTGAATGGCCTGCTCATCCCGGCAGCGGACTCGTCCGCGCTCTCGGCGGCCTTGAGGCGCCTCGAGGACGGGGGCCTTCGGCTGCGGCTCGGCGCCGCCGCTCGAGCGTCCGTAGCGCGCCACGACATCCGGACGACGTCCGAGGAGATGTCGAGGCTATGGCGGCAGCTCGGGCTGACGACGTAGCCATGCGAGTCCTCTTCCTCACCCACTACTACCCGCCTGAGGTCGGAGCCCCGCAGACACGCCTCCTCGAGACGGCCGCGGGTCTGGCTGCCCTGGGCCATACGGTGCGGGTCCTGACAGGCCCGCCGCACTACCCCGACGGAATAGTGCGTCCGGGATACCGGGCCTGGCAGCCGTCGATCGAGCTGGTCGATGACGTCCGGGTGCGGCGGCTCCCGATGTGGCCGCGACCGAACGGCGGGTTCCTCGACCGGACGATCGACCAGGGTTCGTTCGCCGCCACCGCGATGACGGCCGTCGGCGACGTCCGATGGGCGGATGTTGTGCTCGTCGAATCGCCACCACTCTTCCTGGGCGCCACGGCCGCCTGGCACCGCCTCGTGACCCGCCGCCCGTACGTCTTCCACGTGGCCGACCCCTGGCCGGACTTTCCGATCGCGATGGGCGCGCTGCGCAATCCGATCGCCCGACGGGTGGCGTTCCGCCTCGAGGCGCTCGCCTACCGGAACGCCAGTTTCATCACGACGGTTACGCAGGGCCTCGTGGATCTGCTGGAGCGGAAGCCGACCGCGCGAGGCAAAGTCCGCTTGGTCCCGAACGGCGTCGACGTCACGCGCTTCGATCCGGCCCGGCGCGCCGATGCAGCCCGCGCCGCCCTCGGCTGGCCTGCAGCGAAACTTCACCTCGTCTATGCCGGCTCCGTGGGTCTGGCGCAGGGCCTCGGGACGCTCCTGGAGGCGGTCGCGCCCCTGCGAGAACACGGGGTGGTCGTCCATGTCGTCGGCGACGGCTTCGAGCGGAATGAGCTGGAGCGACGAGCCCGCGAGCGGGGAATGTCCCATGTTCGCTTCGAGCCGGCGTTGCCCGCAGCGCGCATCCCGGACGTCCTCGCGGCCGCCGACGGCGTGCTCGTGCTGCTGCGCTCCGGTCCCCTGTACGAGCACTCGCTGCCGACGAAGCTGTTGGAGGGCATGGCAGCGGGACGGCCAATCGTCATTTCCGCCGCCGGCGAAGGGGCGCGCATCGTCGCAGAAGGCGGCGCAGGGCTGACCGCGCCTCCCGAAGACGCGGCGGCCCTTCGCGACGCGATCAAGCGCCTCGCCCACGCCGACCGACCGATGCTGGGCGCGGCCGGACGGAGAATCGCGGAGCAATACGACCGCCGGGTCATCGTCCGCAAGCTCGCGGGAATCCTGGCAGAGGCGGCCTCGCGCTAGCGCGGTTGGCCGACGACGCGCCACCAGCTCAGTCGATGGGTTGGTGGAGCGAGACGCCAGGCCAGCTCCGTGAGTCTCGGGTGAATGAGCGCTCCTGCCGCTACGAGCTGCAGGAGCGGGCTCAACCTCATGGACCCGTCGGGCGGGCGGCCGAGCTCGCCGAGCGCTTTGAGCGACAGGCCACGGACATTCGAATTCGTGGGTTTCCTGATGACGAAGTCGTACACGATCACGAGCCCACCCGGCCGGACAACTCGCTGCATCTCCGCGAACAAGGTCCGGCGAAGTGCCCGCTCGAGGATCGACGAAAACACGGTGACCGCCGTCGCGACGTCGAAGCCATCGTCGGCGTAGGGCAATTCCGTCCCGTTGTTGTGGCGGATGTCCACGGTCGGCAGCGCCTGCCGCGCACGCTCCACCCGCTTTGCGCTCAGGTCGACCCCCGCGAGGCGCTCGCTCGCCCAGCCGGCCTCGACCCAACGGCTGAGGTCGTATCCAGCGCCGCAGCCAACGTCCAGGATCCGGCCATCGGGCGGCGGTGCCGCGGTTCGGATGAGCGCGGCCATCTGCTCCAGGCGCTCGGCGTTGAGGCGACGGTAGGCTTCGGCGATAGCGGGATTACGGGGCCGGCCCGTATCACGGGCGAGATAGACGGCCTTGATCCGGTCCAACTCCCGACCTGGCTCAGGCGCAGGCGAGTCCGGACCATCCATCACGGTTGCGATCGGATGTCAGGTCCTGCGGGCTCGAGCGCATCGATGATCGCGGCAGCTGCGCCACCGGATTTGAGGTCGAGACCGCTGGCACGGTCGCGGGCCAGACGCCCCGATTCCTCGTGCGGGGCGAGGACGAGGAGCTCTGCGATGGCACGTCCCGGGTCGCGGCCGATGACGACCATCCGGCCCGCCGACCCCTCGACCGCCTCCGACCACTCCGTCGAGTCGCGCAGCACGAGGCAGGGGACGCCCAGCCAGGCCGCCTCGCGCTGCACCCCGCCCGAGTCGGTCAGCACCGCCGCGGCGTGGAGCTGGAGCGCCAGCGAGATCCGATAGCCCTGCGGCTCGATCACGACGACGTTGCCGCCGAGGGACACGCGTTCCTGCTCCAGGGCACGCCGCGTGCCCGGATGGAGCGCCACTATCACAGGCCGGTCCGGGTTGGCGATCCGGGTGACGAGGTCGCTCCACGCCGCCATCGCCGCCGGCTCGCGATTCTCCTGGCGGTGGATGGTGGCGAAGAGGTACGACCCCGGAGCCAGGACGACATCGCCGGCCGCGGTCCCGAGCGCACGCCGGACCTCATCCAGCACGGCGGGATCGCGGACGCCGGGGCTGACGCGGGCCGCGAGGTCCTGCATCAGGTCGCCGACCAGGGTCACGCCGTCGACGATGCCTTCGACCCGCAGGTTCTCCACCGCGCTCCGCGTCGGCGCGAAGCACCAGCTTGCGAGATGGTCGACGACGACCCGATTGAGCTCCTCGGGCATCCGTCGGTCGAAGCTTCGCAGGCCCGCCTCGACGTGCGCGACGGGGAGGCCGAGCTTCGCCGCGACGAGGGCGCCGGCCAGTGTCGAGTTCGTGTCGCCGTAGACCAGCACCGCGTCCGGCCTCTCCGCCTGCAGGACGGGCTCCAGCGCCGTGAGCATGGCTGCCGTCTGGCCGGCATGGCTGCCGCCTCCGGCGCCGAGCAAGTAGTCCGGCTTGGCGAGTGACAGCTCCCGGAAGAACGAGCCGGCCATCGCGTCATCCCAGTGTTGGCCGGTGTCGATGAAGACCTCGGTGTGCCGGCTCCGCAGCACCGGCTGGAGGGCGGCCGCCTTGATCAGCTGGGGCCGCGTTCCGACGACACTGGCGATCCGCACGGCGCTCCGAGCCGCCGGTCAGGCGGCCGGGCGATCGGGGCCGCGCGCCGGAACGCCGACCCCGCGATAGGCAACGCCGGCCGGCAGCTGGAGGGCCGTGAGGCTATTGCGCCCGTCGACCAGGATGCGGAGCTCGGAGAACCACGCCGGATCGAGCACGTGCCAGCGTGGATCGGCGGTCTGGGTGACGATCGCCTGCGCATCGCTCGGCGTACCCCAGGCGTACGGCTCGGCGCCCAGCGCCCGGATCTCGTCGTCGCCGAGCAGTGGATCGTGGGCCGAGACCTTTGCACCGGCGGCGCGGAGCGCCTCGACCAGGGCCACACCGCGGGAGTAGGCCAGCTCGTGGACGCCCTCGCGGTAGGTCAGCCCGAGCACCAGAACCGATCGGCCGGCGAGACCACCCGTCGCCGAATCGATCGCCGCGACGGCAAGGCCGATCTGGCCGTCGTTGACCTCCCGCGAACGCGCGGCCAGCGACAGCTCCGGCGCGCGCGACAGCAGGAAGTGCGGGTAGACCGGGATGCAGTGACCGCCGACGCCGAGGCCCGGCTGATGGATGTGGCTGTAAGGCTGGCTGTTGGCGGCGGCGATGACTTCTCGGACATCCACCCCGACCCGGTCGGCGTAGGCCGCGAACTCGTTGGCCAGGGCGATGTTCACGTCGCGATAGGTCGTGTCGGCGAGCTTCGAGAACTCGGCCGCTTCGGCCGACGACATCGCGACGACCTCGGCGTCGAGGACCGCGTCATAGAACGCCGCCGCGCGAGCCGTCGAGGCCGGACCGATCCCGCCCACGAGCTTCGGGTAGGTGGCCAGGTTGCGCAGGGCAGCACCGGAGTAGAGGCGCTCGGGTGAGAAGGCGACGAAGAAGTCGGCCTCGCCCTGCAGGCCGGAGGCTGCCTGCAGCCGCGGCAGGAAGCGATCCCGCGTGTCCCCGACCGGCAGGGTCGTCTCAAAGATGATCGTCTGGCCACGGTGGACGCCCGGTGCGATCGCCGCGACCGCGGCGTCCATGTAGCGGTAGTCGGGCTGCTGCGCTGCATCGAGCACGACCGGCACGATCAGGACCACCACGTCGGCCGCCGCGGCGGCGGCCGCACCATCGAGCGTCGCCCGCAGCCGGCCGTCGGTGTGGGCCCGCTCGACCAGCTCGGCGACACCCGGTTCCTCGCCGATGTGCGAGCGCCCCTCGTTGATCGTGTCGACAACGGCCTGCTGGACGTCGACGGCGACGACTGACCAGCCGTGGCCGGCGAACTGCGCCGCCAGCGGCAGGCCCATCTTGCCCGCGCCGATCACCGCCACCGTCCCGGCGGTGCCGGCCTCGCCGGTCCAGGGCGAGACGAATCGCGCCTCGCCGTGGCGGCACTCGTTGACCGGCAGGACGATCGAGCCGCCGAGGAGGCTGGCGCCCGCGGTGGGCCGGTCGACGATGGCCATCGCGTCAGGTTCGCAGGTTCAGACGGAGGCCGGTCGCGCCGCGACCGGCATCGGCCGTTCGCCGAATCGAGCCGCCAGCTGCGCCGCGAGGCGGGCCAGGTCGACGACCCGCCGCTCGGCGGCGGACTCAAGCAACGCTCGCGCGATCCCGACGGCCCACAGGCCGTCCTCGGCATCGACCTCGGGCCGGCCGCCATCGCGGACGACGCGCAGGAACGCCTCGATCTCGAGCACCAGCGGCTCGCCCGTCGGCACCTCGATGTCGACGGTGTTGGCCTCAAAGGTCGGGGCGTAGCCGCCGATGAGGCGCGGATTGGTCGTGTCGGTGGCTCGCGAGAAGGTCAGCTGCTGGGTCAGGTAGTCGAGCTCGAACATACCCTCCTCGCCCACCACCACCAGCTGGCGGCGCTTGGCCGGCGTCAGCCAGTCGACGTCCAGCTGGGCGACGACGCCCGACGGGAAGTGGAGCAGCCCGAACAGCAGGTCTTCGTGGCTGTCGTGGACCCGCTGCGCGGTCTCCGCGTGGACCCGTCCCGGCCGCTCGCCGGCGATCCAGGACAGGATGTCGACGTCGTGGGTCGCCAGGTCGACCGTTACGCCGACATCGCGGATTCGTGCGGGGAAGGGGCCTGCCCGGCGCGAGACGATCGCGTAGACGGTCGACAGCCAGCCCTCGCCGATCAGGCGGCCGAGCTCGCGGACCGCCGGGTTGAAGCGCTCGACGTGGCCGACCTGGACCGGCACGCCGGCGTCGTGGGCGGCCGCCGCGATGGCAAGGGCATCCTCGACCGTCCCGGCCAGCGGCTTCTCGACCAGGATCGGCAGACCCCGCTCGATGGCGGCCAGGGCGAGGGCGCGGTGGGCGGTCGTCGGCGCCGCGATCACCAGGGCGTCGAGCTCGGCCTCGGCGAGCATCGCCAGCGGCTCACCGAAGCCGGTCGCGCCGGTCCGGCGAGTGGCGTCGTCGAGCACCTCGGGGACAGGATCGGCGATCGCGCTGAGGCGGACACCGGGCTGGCCGGCCAGCACCCGCAGGTGGTTGCGGCCCATGGACCCGAGGCCCGCCAGTCCGACCCGGAGCTCGCGAGCGCCGGCGGGCCGCCAGGCCTCGGTCATCCGCGGCTCCCCGTTCGGCGTGTCACGCGGCGGGGGTCACGCGTCGGCGCGTCACGCCTCGCGTCCGGCCGGGGCTCCGACCGGATCAGCGAGCCGGAGGACTGCCGACCGAACGACATCGATGACCTGCGCCTGGTCCGATTCGGTCAGGCCCGGGTAGATCGGGAGCGCCAGCGTCCGCGCCGCGGCCCGATCGGTCGCCGGCAGGTCGGCCTCGAGGCCGAGGTCCTGGATGTACGACTGGCGATGGACCGGGATCGGGTAGTACACGTCGGCCCCGACGCCTGCTTCACGGACCGTAGCGAGGATCGCATCGCGAGCAGGGCCAACCCCGAGCGTGTACTGGTGGTAGACGTGCGTTCGACCTTCCGGAACGATCGGGCGCGATACGGGCAGATGCTGGAAGGCGGCGTCGTACGCGGCCGCGATCGCCTGGCGGCGGGCAGTGTTGCGGTCGAGCTTCGCCAGCTGGACCAGGCCGATCGCCGCCGCCAGGTCGGTCAGCCGGTAGTTGAAGCCGAGCATCTCGAACTGGTAGCGCGTCCGCATGCCCTGGTTGCGGTACAGCCGCAGCCAATCGGCCAGGGCATCGTCCGAGGTCGTGATGAAGCCGCCTTCACCGGTGGTCAGGTTCTTCGTCGCGTAGAGGCTGAATGCGCTGGGCCCGAAGCTGCCCGCTCGCCGGCCCCTGAACGTCGCGCCGTGGGCCTGGCAGGCATCCTCGACGACCGTCAGGCCATGACGCCGGGCGACCGCCTCGATTGCATCCATGTCGGCCACGAGACCGAACAGGTGGACCGGCATGATCGCCCGGGTCCGGGGCGTGATCGCGGCCTCGATCCGTGCGGCGTCGATCAGGTAGGTGTCGGGCTCGATGTCCACGAATACGGGCCGCGCGCCGGTCGACAGGATGGCGTTGGCGGAGGCGGCGAACGTGTGGGCGACCGTGATGACCTCGTCGCCGGGGCCGATCTTGAGGCCCTTGAAGATGCTCATCAGGGCCAGCGTCCCATTGCCGACCGCGATCGCGTGGGGCACGCCGCAATAGTCGGCCCAGGCCGCTTCGAGCTCGCGAACGCGGGGACCCGAGGCAATGATCCCGGACCGGATCACGTCCGCGACGGCGTCGATCTCCTCCTGTCCCAGGTCCGGCTTGGCGATCGGGATCACGCGGTGAGCTCTCGCCGCGGTCGAACCCGTTCCTCGAGACCCTCGGCGTCAGGGACGTAGGTGTAGGCCCGCTCGCATTCCGCGCAGAACAGCTCGGCGCCCGGATCCGGCGTTTCGGCGCCCGCGACAGCTCCGTCGGCCCGCGTCAGACGCCGACCGCAGCCGCAGACCCAGCCGATGCGGCGCGCCGGGTTGCCGACCACGAGGGCGAAGCTCGCGACGTTTTTCGTGACCACCGCCCCGGCGCCGGCCATCGCCGACTCGCCGACGTCGACGCCGGCCACCACGACCGCCCCGGCACCGATCGAGCTGCCGCGCCGCAGCGTGATCGGGCTGACGGTCCAGTCATCGGCCACGGCGAGATCGCCGGCCGAGGTGACGGCGCGCGGCGTCCGGTCATTGGTGAGGATCGCACCGGGGCCGATGAAGACGCCGTCCTCGACGCTCACGCCGTGATAGACGAGCGCGCCGTTCTGGATCTTGACCCGATCGCCGATCGAGACGCCCTCGTCGATGAAGGCGTCGCGCCCGATCACGCACTCGGCCCCGACGCTCGCGCCGGTCCTCAGCTGGGCTCGGTGCCAGATGCTCGTGCCCGGACCGACGGACACGTCGGCCTCGAGGTCGGCGCTCGGGTGGATGCGCGCAGACGGATGAATCACGGGCGGCGAGTATATCCGGCGCGTTGGTGTAGCCCCATCGCCGCGTCGGGGGCAGCCGTCGTCCGTCAGGTGTGTCGAATTCGACACCAGGACGACGAGCTCACGCCGTCGAAAGGCGGCTCCCGGTGCCCTACGCGTCGAAACGTGTCGCTCCGAGCACACGTTGCGTGGGTTATCCGGCGATTTGCGGCTTCAGCCCGTGAAGTACGTCGGAGTGGTGTCCATCTCGTCACAACCGGCCGTTCCCACATGGCGGGGTGCGGCGGTGGGTCCGGCAGCGGCGCGGCCGCGGGCGCGGCGGCGGGTGCGGCCGAGGCTTCTCGTTCCTTACCGGTTGCGGCGGCGGCCCAGGAGGCCCGCGATGATGCCGAAGGCGGCCCCGAAGGCCGCGGCGCCGCGCCAGTCCACGAGCACTCGCACGTCGCCGGCCACCCGCCGCGCGAGCATGAATCCCACGAGGGTGGACCGCTCGATCCGGACTTCGGCCGCGATCAGGGTGCGCACGAAGGACTGCTGGATCGCGACCTCCCGAGCCAGGATCGACCGGGCAACGCTCTGCCTCAGATCGACGTTGCCCGCCATCGCGGCGCCGAGCGCGCCGCGCTCGATCGACAGCTGGTCGGTCCGGGCCGCCCCGACGGCACCCTGGCTGACCGTGAGCTCGGCCGCGTCGACCCGGCCGACCGAGCCCATCTGGACCTCGACCCGGTCGGCCGTGATCGGCGAGCCGTCCTCCGCCACGACGACGGCCTGCGAGGGTGCTGGAGCTGCGCTGGTCGCTGTCGCGCCGGCCGCGGCTGCCCCGGTGCCGGCGGTTTGGCGCCGCCGCGGCGCGGCAGCCTTCGTGGGACTTGGATCGTTGGGCGCCATCGAGAGCCTCCGGAGTGCGTTCGCCGCCAGCCTACCGCGGTCGGACCGATCCGGGAGGCGCCGGTCGGCCCACCGAGCACAGCCGATCGGCCCGGCGAGCACACCCCGACCGACGGCGGCGAGGTCCGTCGGCTATTCTGCGGCCCGGAGCCCCGGGGAAACTCGCGCCGGACGGGAGAGACCTTGGTCCACCTCAAACTGCCGGCGAGCAGCCCGGTGATGCGTCGCGTCC
>DASQFM010000001.1:0-4694 GCA_035633135.1 Candidatus Eiseniibacteriota bacterium | reverse complement strand
GCCGGGCTCATCGACCCACGAGCCGTCGTTGCGGCGGAAGTTCCGGAAACGTCCGGTGCTGCGGTCGAACGCAGCGCCGAGAAACTCGACGTTGCGCCGGACGCTGCCGGCAACCGCCGGAGAGCCGAGGGTCCGGGCATGCAGCAGATCAACCTGTAACGCGCGGGCCACGTCGTCGGTGCAGTAGCCGTGCGCCGGATCCGGCCGCGAGCCGATCGCGTGCTGCATGATGCCGATTCCGTCGCTCAGGACGTCGAGGTGCCGACGGCTGATCTTGGGCACCGCCGCGCGATCAGGCACTGATCGCCGCGAGCGACTCCAAGCGGGCCGGGTTGAGGGGCTTCGCTCTCACCTGGTCGAAGAGGCGGAGGTATTCGCCGCCCACCGCGGACCAGATCATGCGACGGCTGGATTCGTAGGCTCGACGACCGATCGCCGCTCGCTTTGCATCGTTGCCGAGGATGTCGACGAGCGCCCGGGCCAGGTCGGCCGACGAGTCAGGCGCGACGATGATGCCCCGCCCATCGGCGAGCAGCTCCCGGGCGTAGGTGTACGGCGTGGAGATGACGACACGGCCGGCGCCCATCGCGTAGGACAGCGTCCCGGACACGATCTGGTCGAGGTTGGGGTACGGCGTGACGAACACGTCGGCGGCCTCAAGCCATCGCGTCAGCTCCACGCGGCCAACGAAACGATCGATGAATCGGACGTGCTTCTGGAGGCCCAGCCGCTGGACCTGCTTGATCAGCCGTTCGCGATAGGCCTCGCCCTCGCGCCGGAGCAGATCCGGGTGGGTCGCGCCGACGATGACGTACAGCGCCGCCGGGTGTGCCGCGACGACCTCCGGCATGGCGTCGAGCGCCAGCTCATAGCCCTTGCCCGGTCCGAGCAGCCCGAAGCTGAGGATGACCTGGCGTCCCGCGACATCCAGGCCCGGCTTCACCGTTGCAGACTCGACCAGCGGCAGGTTCGGCACGCCATGCGGGATGATCTCGAGACGATGGCCGGCGACGCCATACGCGCTGGTCATCAGCTTCGCCGCGGACCGCGACATGACCACCGTCGCGGCGCTCCGAGCGACGAGCTCGGTCATCACGGCGCGCTGGTTTGGCGTTGGATTCGGGAGGACCGTGTGGAGGGTCGCCACGGCGGGCACCTGGAGCGCATGAACGAAGTCGATGACGTGCTCGCCATCCTCGCCGCCCCAGATCCCGTACTCGTGCTGGATCGAGACGACATCGGCACATCTGCTGACCGCACGGGCGGCGGACACGTAGTCCGCGTGCTCGTTCGTGCGGACGCGGTGGTGGACCTCGATCGGATAGGGCATCGCCTGCTCGGGGGCGAGCAACGCCACGATTTCCCGACTGCCAGTGGCCGCGGCAAGGTCATGCGTGAAGGTCGCGATTCCGCAGCGGCGCGGCGGGTAGGTGGCAACGAAGGCTGCTCGAGCGATGGCGGATCTCCTCTCCATCGGTCCCCGATGGGGCGGCTGTGTGTGGGGGCCGCGGCCAGCGGCCCCGGCTCGGCGAGGAGGGTCGTCGGCGCGCCCGCTCGCGGGTGCGCCGCGTGCTCGCCGCGGTCGGAGGCGGCCCGCCCATGGGGGCAGGCCGCCCAGAGACGCTAGGCCGAGCGGACCTGCGATGCGCGCGGGCCCTTGGGGCTCGCCTCGACTTCGAACGTGACCTTCTCACCGCCAACGAGGCGGTCGAAGTCCAGCGAAGAATCGAGCGCGCCGCGATGGAAGAAGTATTCCTTCGCATCTTCGGCCGCGATGAAGCCAAAGCCGCGATCGGCGATGACCTTCTTGATGGTACCGGTGGTCATGAGGACCTCCAACAACTTCCCGAACAGGGAGGGCAGAACGCACGGTCCGTTCGAGAAGGAGATCGACCACGCGGAGGGTCGTCGCAAGTTGCGGCGAAGCAACACCTTAGCACAAATGTTCGAACTTGGCCACTGCTGTCCTGCGACGCGCCGTAGAGTAGCGTTTGGGCACGCCCACGAGATGCCCTCCTGTCGATCCGACGAGGGCTTCCGCAAAGGCGTAGCCTTCCTGCGCTCGGTGATCCCGACCGAGACGCCACCTACCCAGACGGGGTGGACATGAGATGACCAAGAAATCAGCACCTTCGCGGAAGACGGCGGCACGGTCGTCTGCTGGGGCCGGAGCAGCTCGGCCGAAGCGGCCGGGAAGGCCCGCGACTGCCGCGGCGACGCCCGAAAGCGCGGCGACGCCCGAAAGCGCGGCGACGCTGACGGCCGAGGATGTCGCGGCCGATTCGCTGAGCCCGCGCGAACGCCTCAAGAACAAGGGCTACCTGGCAGAGCTGGCCCGCCTCCAGATCGAGCTCGTCAAGATGCAGGAGTGGATCCGCCACGCCGGGCTCAAGGTCGTCGTCGTCTTCGAAGGCCGCGATGCGGCGGGCAAGGGCGGCGTCATCAAGACCATCACCCAGAGCCTGAATCCTCGCGTCTGCCGCGTCGTCGCCCTCACCGCGCCGACCGAGCGCCAAAAAACGCAGTGGTACTTCCAGCGCTACATCGACCACCTCCCCGCGGGCGGCGAGATGGTCCTGTTCGACCGCAGCTGGTATAACCGGGCCGGCGTCGAGCGGGTCATGGGTTTCTGTACCGAAGAGGAGTACCGGGAGTTCCTGCGATCGGCGCCGGAGTTCGAGCGGATGCTGGTCCGGTCCGGGGTCATCCTCGTCAAGTACTGGTTCTCGGTCAGCGATGCCGAGCAGGAGCGACGCTTCCAGTCCCGGCTCAACGACCCGACCAAGCGCTGGAAGCTGAGCCCGATGGACCTCCAGTCGCGTTCACGCTGGCTCGACTACTCGAAGGCGAAGGACGAGATGTTCGCCCACTGCGACATCAAGCAGGCGCCGTGGTACGTCGTCAACGCCGACGACAAGAAGCGGGCCCGCCTCAACGTCATCACCCACCTCCTCAGCCTGATCCCGTACGAGGACCTGACGCCCGACGAGATCGAGCTGCCGCCCCGGCAGCTCGACACCGGCTATGTTCGACCGCCGATGACCGATCAGACGTTCGTGCCCGAGGTCCACTGACGATCTGGGGTGGGGCCGTGGCCGCCGGCTCCGGCGCCTAGCTTCGTGAGGTCGCGGCCTCCTCGTCGATGGAGTCAGGCGCCGCGGGCGTGCTACCCGGCAAGTGGAGCAGGTTCACCACGTGCCGAACGCCGTCGATCTTACGGACCCGGTCCTCGATGTCCGAGATCTCCTCGAGCGTCTTGGCGGTTCCGCGCAGGAAGACGACGTCGCGCTCGGCGTTGATGTTCAGCCGGCCCTTGTCGACCTTGCGGTCGCGGAACAGCTCGGTCTCCACCTTGTGGGCAAGGTCGACCTCGTCGAGCGGCTCGGCCGGCTCACCGACATTGCGGATCCGCTGACCCAGCCCCGACACGTCCGAGGCGAGCCAACGACCCACATGGCCGGCACGGCGGCCCAGGTGGCGGGCCGCGCCCGCGAGCCGGTCCCGCGCATAGGCGCGCCGCGAGTGGCCAACCTTCGGATCCAGCAGGAACACGGCCGCCGCGCCGATGAGGCCGGCCAGCGCAGCAATGACCGCGGCCGGCAGCCGGAGACCTGACCGCCGTCGAAGCTCGAGCCCACCGGGCAGGTCGACGCGGCTCGGGAGCTTGAGGCCCAGGCGGCTGAAGTCGATGTTCTCGGCGAACTTCAGGCTGTCCGGGAGCTTGACTTCGGGGAGCTCCACGCCGTCGGGGAGCTTCATGCGATCCGGGAGCTTGATCCCGTCGGGGAGCTTCATGCGATCCGGGAGCTTCACGTCGTCGAGGTTAAGCCGACTGCGGAGGTCCAGGTTCTCCGGCTTTCGGAGCCTGAACCATCGTCGACGGCCTCGGGAGATGTCCGTCTCGGTGATTGCGGTCGCCATTGGTGGTCCTCCTCGGTCTCGGCCGGCGTGCGACTCTCGGTCGTCCGGCGCGCCCCCCGAACCGTGCCGGGGCGCGCGCCCGTCCGTGGCCTTCTCTCTGCTGTAGCCGTAACTGTGGGCGCGCAGCCGGGGAGCCCGGTACGGCGCATCGCGCCAGGACATTGCGGTGGCCTTGCGAACCGCGATCAGGCCGGCTCGATGAGGAAATAGGTCCCGACCGCGCGGACGTGGCTCCGCGCCAGGCGATAGATGATGTTGCCGGGAAAGACGTGCTGCCCGGTTGCCAGGATGGCCCTGTCACGAAGCTCGCCGTGGGGCAGGCGCGTCGCCCGGATGGGGATCGAGCCCGGCCAGGCGAGCGAGAGCTCGGCGGCCCCGGAGGCTTCGAGGTTCTTCGTCCACGGGACCTCGCCGTTCGGGTGGCCGAGGAACCACCGATCGCCGTCCCGGAGGAGCCCGAGCAGCACCCAGCGCGGGCGGCCCGAGCGCCGGCCGGGGATCCGCAGCTCGACGACATTGCCGAGGCCGTAGCCGCGCCACCACGGTCTCACGATCGGGTCGAGCAAGCGGATCAGGCCGTACTGGAGGCGCAGGTACGCCGACCAGGCACGGGAGGCACGCGGCGGGGGCAGGCTCACCCCGCTAGTCTGGCCCGGATTCGCGTGACGGTTGGCGCCGCATCCGGGCGCGACGGGAGGTGACGCCATGACCACGCAGGCGACCGCGGATCTCCTTGCCGAGGTCCAGGCGCTCATTCGCGAGCGCGAGCAGGA